>AQRW01000190.1 GCA_000402295.1 Candidatus Aerophobus profundus SCGC AAA252-L23 | reverse complement strand
TTTTCCTTTTTAGCATCTTTTAAGCACTCATCCACTAAAAGCGAAGCATAACCTTTTCCTTTATAAGCACGTTAGTAGTGTCAAACATAATCTATTCTTTTGGTAATTGGTAGGCGCAGGCTTTAGCCTGCGTTTATTTGCGCAGCTTAAAACTTGCGGCTACCGTAACCTCTTTGCGCAAGTTAAAACTTGCGGCTACCACTTTTCATTCAGGATAATTTCCTCCCCCTACATGATCCCTTTTTTTCTTTATCTATAATGTTCTCCCGGAATTCTTTTATAAGATTTTTGACACTACCATTATTTTTAATGGAAAATGGGGACAAGCTGAATAGTCGCCTATAATCTATGTTCTGTTCGAGCAATGATGTCGTCCTGCAGATCCTGATAAAGTTCAGTGAAATATGCACTGTAACCAGCAACTCGAACTACCAAACTTCGGTATTTCTCCGGATATTTTTGGGCTTTCCTCAGAGTATCGGCCGAGACCACGTTGAACTGTATATGCATTCCCCCCAGATTAAAAAACGACTCCATAAGAAAGACCAACTTTATCACTCCTTCAGAACTCCCCAGGTTCTCCGGGTGAAACTTCAGATTAAGTAAAGTACCATTGGAAAACAATATGTGCTCTAACTTAGAGACCGATTTGCAGGTTGCCGTAGGTCCGTTGACATCCAGACCATGTACCGGCGAGACTCCATCTGATATGGGGGTATGAGCCTTCCGACCATCAGGGGTGGCCCCCACGTGCTTCCCCATGGGTACATTAATGGAGACCGAGTAAAGTCCGGGCTGAAACTGCCCTCCGCGAGGATTATGGTACTTCTCTACTTCTTTTCCGTAGAGTATACTGACCCTTCGAGCTAACGAATCCACATAATCATCGTCATTGCCGTATTTAGGCACTTTATTTATCAAGATCTGCCTCAGCTTTTCCTGATCCTGAAAATTGACTTTGAGGACTTGCAGCAATTCAACCATAGTAATTTTCTTTTCTTCGAAAACAAGTTTCTTGATTACCGCCAGAGAATCAGCCACATTAGCAATACCTATCCCTTGCGGACTGGAAAAATTGTAAATTGCTCCTCCGTCAATCACGTCTTTTCCTTTCTCCAGGCAATCTGAGATCAGGACCGACAGGAATGGGGTGGGTACAAGCTCAGCGTGGGCTTTCTCAATGGCATTGCTGGCTACCACCATATGATAAACGAATAACTCCATTTGCTTTCGGAAAGCATCCCATAGTTGCTCAAAAGTTCTAAATTCTCGAGGATCACCGGTGGATAGGCCAATTTTTTCCTGAGAAAATACATCTTGACCATTGTTCAGGGTTATTTCCAGCACTCTGGGAAGATTTAAGTTGGCCGGGTTGGAGTAGGCTTCTGTCTTTCCGGAAACAGCAATTTCCACACAACCCACCACGGCGTAATCCCGAGCATCCTTTAAAGGAATGCCCCTTCGAAGTAGAGCGGGAATGATAATCTCATCGTTAAAGCAGGCCGGTTGCCCGTAGCCCAATCGAATTACTTCGGCAGCCTTTCGGCGAAACTTTAGCGGTGAGTTCTGATGGAATCTTACCGATAGGTTTGGCTGAGGCAACTGCATCCTGGCCCCGGCTTCCAGGCAAAGATAGGAAAGTTCATTAGTAGCATCCCGGCCATCGGGTGTTTGTCCTCCTACAATTAAGTTCTGACCCATAGGAAAGCCACTGGCCGTATAGGCCCAGTCTTCCGGGAACAGCTCTACTAATTCGCTGAATTTGATCCAGAGACACTCCAGTATTTCCCGGGCTTCTCCCCGGGTGAGAATACCTCTTTTGAGATCTTTTTGGTAATAGGGATACATATATTGATCGAATCTCCCCGGAGATATGGACATTCCGTCTGATTCAATAAAACAAATACACTGCAGGAACCAAAAAATTTGTACTGCCTCCCGAAAGCTACTGGGCGGATGAGCGGGAACGCGCCGGCAGATTCGGGATATCTCCAGAAGTTCCTTTTTTCGTAAGGGCTCCTCTTCGCGGTCAGCCAGCTCTCGGGCTAAGTCAGCGTAACGGTGGGCAAAAGTAATGGCCGCCTCCAGAACAATAATCACCGCCTTCCAAAAATGCCTCTTCTCAAAATCATCCCCTGATAAATACTCCAGGCGTTTAAGATGAGAGAGGGCCTGTTCTTTTAGAGCACGGAAACCCAGACTAATGGCCTTTTGATAATTGGGCAAAATGTGTCCCAGCCCATTGAGCAGATTATTGTCGATTGCAAAGATATGGCTGCCAATTAGACGCTTAGTATCTTCCGGAATATTGTGCCAGGCATAATCACATACGGTTTTTCCTTTCCACCAGGGCAGAATTTCCCGTAGTTCTTTTTTTACTTCATCGGAGGTAAGGAATCTATCAACTGGTCGGGCCTCGAACCGATCCAGTTCCTTAATTATCCACTCAATGGACATTTCCGGAAACTGAGGACCACTGCGAGGTTTGTTAGATCGATGACCCACAATGAGCTCATCTTCTCTAATAGATATAGACATTTCCCCCAATATCTTCCGGAGAGCTAAGGCTCTCCGGAACACCGTTGGTTGTCCCTCAGTTTCTCGGTAACTTTGGGTAAGCAGCCGGGCTCTTTCGCTCTCAACCTCGGGACGGGTATGTAATAGCCGTCCCTTTAATCGTTGAGTACGCTCATTCTTCACCATTTTTTGTGTTATCCCCTTTTCCTCAGATATATGGATTTTCTTCCCCCTATCTGGTCTGTCTTTTCCCAAGCCTTTTTTCTCCCTTGGGAGAAGAAATCACTATATTAAACTATTAATGTATTAATGAGTAGTATTTTGTCAACAGTACGTCCCTTGATTTTTCTCCGGAAGTCTCGTAATTTATAACCAATGTCTTGGAGACTGCTGAGAAACCCCAATATTGTAGCGGTCCGATTTATCGGACTCTTTATTAAAGCAAGTTTCATAAATGAAACCTCTACAAAAAACCACTTTATCAGCAGTCTCCTTGGATGAATCAGCCAGGAAATATTTGGCGAGAAGGTAATGGTTTACCAGATGGTCTATTTTCATCGATTCAAGCAATTGGGAATCAAAGAGAGAATATCACTGGAAGATTATCTCAGGTTGACTAAAAAAGAGGATTTGACTAAGCAAGTAGAATTATTTTTGATGGGAAGAGCTGCCTACAAACTAAAAGGGTTTTATCCTCACTATCCGGCGGCTACTTTCTTTAACCAACCCTGTTGCCCACCCTTCTAGTAGTACGTTTCCTAAACAACCTTACAACGATTTGTCATTGCGAGAAAAGTGAAGCAATCTCATGGAAAACCTGTTCTCTTGGGGATTGCCACGCCTGCTTTCGGCAGGCTCGCAATGACAGTGGAGAAATATCAGGTTATTTTGGAAACTAACTACTAGTATCTTAACCCAAAAGGTATGCGGTCTTATTTATGGCCTATTTCTCTTAAGAAGCGCCCGGAAGGGACTATTTTTACTCCCTGGTACTCTCTCAAGTTAGCCAGGTGTTTGTCGGCAGAGATAATATATTCCGCCCCGCCTTCTAGAGCGCACTCCAAAAACTTATCGTCCGCCGGGTCATCCTTGATAACCTTTATTCTCTGGGAAGGGCTGACCATCTCTATATTCTTTTTTGCTTCCAACAATCTTAGCAGTTCTTCTGTTTCTCTCCGGAAAAGACTAAACCGAGGCAATATATATAGATATTCTTTCAGAATAGCCCTGGAGACACAGAGGGTCAGCTCTCCTTTTTCCCAGAGATCCATCACCACTCGCGACTTTCCTTCCCAGAGACTGGCCACCAAAATACCCGTATCAATCACTATCTTCAAGGTTAAGTCTCACCATTATAGTCCGGCCACTGTAGGATCCCGCCGTATTTTGGAACAAGTTCAACCGAAAACAAGAATTATTACTTAGATATGGGTTTGAGTTTTCTTAACATAAGGTTTTCCAGGGCTTCCCGGGGCTTTCGTCTTTGATAGAGAATCTGAAAAACTTGCTGCTGAACAGGCATTTCAATACCTGCCTTTAAAGCCAAGTGATTGACTGCTTTACTGGTGAAATAACCCTCCACTAATTTTCCCTCTCTTTTCATAACTTCCAGGGCCTTGGTCACCGAGTTTTCCTTGGCGATTAACTCTCCAAATTGTCGGTTTCGCGTAGGGCCGAAACAACTGGTCATTATATCTCCCATGGCCGCCTGGCCGCCCAGAGAATAGGTTTTTTCTTGAGCACCGAGACTCAAAGCCATTCTTTTAATTTCTAGACTTCCTCTGGATACCAGGGCACTGGTAGTACTAAATCCAAAACCCAGTCCCTGAGCTATACCAGAAGCGATAGATAGAGGATTCTTCAAGGCTCCGGCCAATTCTACGCCGATGATATCCTCGTTGCGGTAAACTCTCAGTTTATTACTGGAGAAAATTACTTGAAGCTCCCGGGAAATTTCTTCATTTTGGCAGGCAACCTCCATGGCTACCGGACTACCCTTGATCATTTCTCCCGCTATGGTACCTCCGGAAAGAACGGCGTAAACATATTCTCCGTTGATTTCTTCCTGGATAATCTCGGAGATTCTTTTTCCCGAGTTCATCTCTAATCCCTTAGCCACGTTTACTATAACCAGGGGATGAGTGAGATAAGAATTTATCTTTTTAGCTGCTTGCCTCACGGCCTGGGTGGGCACTGCCAGGAGGATAATTTCTGACATAGCTAAAATTTGCCGCAAATCTTTACTGGGGCATACGTTAGAAGGAAGAGGAAATTCCGGAAAATGAAGGGGATGGCTCCTCTTTTCTCTCAAATACTCCAATAAAGATTGCTTGCAATCATACAGCATAATTTTATTCTCGCGGTATTTTTGGGCTAAATACCGCGCCAGAACAAAGCCAAACATACCTGCGCCCATTACGAAAATTTTCTTAAACATTGAAGTCAAGTCCTCATTTTTCTCTTGGTCAAACCAATAGCTGACAACATCCTTATTGAGGTCAGCTTACTTCCTTTTAACTTATTTCTCCTGTTCTCGCTACGAGGTATAATTTATTAACAAGTTTTTCCAGGGATATATCTTTCTTTATAAATTCTCCTACCGTCCTTCCTCTATCTAAAACAACAAATCTATCTGCAACCGGATATACGTGATATATATTATGCGTTATAAAAATACAAGATTTTCCCTGCTCTTTTATCTCTTTTACAAAATTCAGTACTTTTTTTGTCTCTGAAAGTGACAAACCCATAGTAGGTTCGTCCAAAATAATCAACTTCGCCTGGAAATGCAAAGCTCTGGCTATTGCCACGCCTTGCTTTTCTCCCCCGGATAATCTTCCAACAATTGAATCAGGTGTAAGTCCTACGGCTGTAAATCCTATTACTTCTTTTAATATCTTCTCAGTTTCTTTTTTTGCCTTTTTTACTTGGAGGAAACCTAAACGAGTTGTTATTTCTCTACCCATAAAAATATTTCTCCATAATGTTTGCTGCTCTCCTAATGCTCTTTCCTGGTAAACAGTTTCAATACCCAATTCACGAGCTCTTTCCACGGAATGGTATGTTATTTCCTCTCCTTGAAAATATATTTTTCCTTTACCTGGCGGGTGAACTCCGGTGAGGATTTTTATCAATGTTGATTTACCGGCACCATTATCACCTATTAAGCCAACAACTTCATTATATCCCACCTCAAAATTTTCTTCTTTTAAGGCAGCAACTTCTCCGAAATATTTAGAGATATTTACCATCCGTACTAATTTCTCATTCTTTACCTCCATTAAATTCCTCCTCATTATCAGCGGATAGATTAAAAGCTATACGCTATTTATTAGTCAGGTTTTTCTTCTCAAAACGGAATGAATTCCCACAGAAATAACTATGACCAAACCATAAACTAACTGGGTCCAAAATCCTGTAAGTCCTATAGAAATAATTCCAGTCTCCAAAGATCCTATGATAATACATCCAATAAAGGTTCCAAAGATAGTCCCCATCCCTCCAAAAACTGAGGTCCCTCCTAGAAAAACTGAGGCCATTGTTTTGAGAAGATACACTTCTCCCAGCGTGGACCAATAATATAACATTTCGAAACTAGCTACTATTCCAGCAAAAGCAGAAAAGAATCCTAATTGGGCAAAGACGAGCATTTTCACCTTATTTACGGGTATACCCATCATTCTGGCACTTTCTAGATTATCTCCGGTAAAAAATATATGAGCACCAAATTTATGACGATTCAAAACTAACCAGAAAAGAAAGGCTAGTCCAACAGTCCATAAAGCCTGAGCTGGAACAACACCTCCTATTCTACCCACTAAACTCTGAAATAAAATTGTTTCTTTGGCAGCTACTAGCGATCCTCCCTTTGCTTTGCTCAGAACCATAACCAATCCTCTCCAGAAAAACATTGTTCCTATAGTTACTATTAATGAAGGAATACCAACTTTCACCACTAATATACCATTCAAAAGTCCGGCCAGTAAACCTGTAATCAAAGAGCTTACTACAGCCAAGGTAATATTTCCGGTTGAGGTAAATACAACCAGACATATCCATCCAGAAAATCCCATTATTGAAGGAAAGGAAAGATCTATTTCTTTACAAATAACTACAGGTGTTAAAGCTAAAGCCAGGATAGCCATAAAGGGAATGGTGGACATAAAAGAATAGTAAATGTCGGGAGCGAGAAAAGTTCTGGGATCTCCAATAATAAACAACATAAAGAGTGCTACCAGAACTGCAAACATACTCCACTGTAATTTGAATTCACTTAGCTTGAGATAACGTTTTAGCATTTTTATTTTTTCTCTTTTAGCTTTTTTGTGGTTAGACTCCTGCCCACAGCAGACCGGCCACGACAGTTTTCCTATTCTCTATTCGCTACCCGTCTTCTGGTCAACGAACCATGAACTTATTCAGGTTTTTCTTCTCAAAATCGAATGAATTGCAACAGAAACAACTATGACCAAACCATAAACTAGCTGGGTCCAAAATCCCATAAGTCCTAGAGAAATAATTCCCGCCTCTAAAGATCCTATGATAATGCATCCAACGAAGGTTCCAAAGATAGTCCCCATCCCTCCAAAAACTGAAGTTCCTCCTAGAAAAACCGAAGCCATTGTTCTAAGAAGGTATCCTGCTCCCGTGGTGGGCCAAAAATATAACACTTCTAGACTAATCAGTATTCCAGCAAAAGCAGAAAAAAATCCTAATTGGGCAAAGACGAGCATTTTCACCTTATTTACGGGTATACCCATCATTCTGGCACTTTCTAGATTATCTCCGGTAAAAAATATATGAGCACCAAATTTATGTCGATTCAAAACTAACCAGAAAAGAAAGGCTATTCCAACAGTCCATAAAGCCTGAGCTGGAACAACACCTCCTATTCTACCCACTAAACTCTTTAATAGGATTGTATCCTTGATAGGTACCAGCGTTTTTCCTATCCCTCCACTGCAGACCATAATCAATCCTCTCCAGAAAAACATTGTTCCTATAGTTGCTATCAATGAAGGAATACCAACTTTCACCACTAATATACCATTTAAAAGTCCGGCCAGTAAACCTGTAATCAAAGAAATCACCAGAGCCAGAGTGGGATTTCCGGTTGAGGCACATAAACTTACGAATACCCAGGCAGAAAATCCCATTATTGAAGGAAAGGAAAGATCCATTTCTTTACAAATAACTACGGGTGTTAAAGCTAAAGCCAGGATAGCCATAAAGGGAATGGTGGACATAAAGGAATAGTAAATATTAGAACCAAGAAAAACTCTGGGATTCCCAATTATAAATACTATAAGTATTATGGCAAGAACTGCAAACATACTCCACTGTAATTTGAATTCACTTAGCTTGAGATAATGTTTTAGTGTTTTTGTTTTCCCCATTTTTGTTCTCTTTCTTTCTGGAAAAGTAGTGTCAAACATAATCTATTCTTTTGGTAATTGGTAGGCGCAGGCTTTAGCCTGCGTTTATTTGCGCAGCTTAAAAGCTGCGGCTACCACTTTTCATTCAGGATAATTTCCTCCCCCTACATGATCCCTTTTTTTCTTTATCTATAATGTTCTCCCGGAATTCTTTCATAAAACGTTTGACACTACCCTATTTTTGAGATTTACCATGATACTTAAGTTCAATGTATGGCCTGTTAGAGAATTCCCTCCTCACGTCCTCTGATAATAACTTACGGTAAATTTCCGTAGTTGTCAACCTGTCGTGGCCCAACAGGCTTTTCAGAGCTCTGGTGGAGATTCCTTTCTTGATGCAGTTGACTGAGAAGGTGTGGCGTAGGACATGAGGAGAGATGGGTTTTAAGATCCCGGCAAGACATCCGCAAACCCCAGCTTACGTTCCGCTGACTCCGTCATATCGTTGCCAGAAGCACCGTTGTCATTGCGAGGAACACAGTGACGTGGCCATCTCTACCTTTGCGTCTTCTTCCCCCGATACTCCCACTTCCCTTTCAGCGTGGTCCATAAAGAAATAAACATCAACTTCAGATCAAAGAAAAAACTCATATTCCTAACATAAAGATTGTCGTAACGAAACTTCCAACGCCGGGAGGCATCCTTGGGCGCATAAATCTGGGCCAGTCCGGTCAGCCCGGGACGAACCCGACTGCGCAACTCATAGCCGGGTACCTCGGCCAAAGTCTTATAGCGCCATTGTTCCTCATCTTCAATGACAAACGGCAGAGCCCGGGGTCCCACAAAGCTCATCTCTCCTTTGAGAATATTGATCAGCTCGGGAAGTTCATCCATTGCCGTACCCCGGAGTACCTTCCCTACCCTGGTAACCCGGGGATCCTCTTCCAGGTCCACATCGACATAACCTAATCCATCCTGATATTTCATGGTACGAAACTTTAACACTTGAAAGGTTCTCCTCCCTTTCCCAGCCCGTTCCTGACTAAAAAAAAGAGGCCGACCATCATCAACCCAAATTGCCAGGGAAATAAGGGTCCAGACCGGCAAAAAAAACAACAATCCCAGGGTAGAGACGACAAAATCAAAAGGTCTCTTCAGCCACGGCTCTCTAACCCCTTCCTCAGCCTTCATTTCCCTCTCTTGGCAAGCAACTTTTGCATCTGTCAGTTAACTTTTCTCGGTCCTCACCGTCCTACCCCACCATGCACGATTCATCAGCGATCAAGCGTATCTTTTGACCACTACGAAAATTCCGCAAGCCACCGCCAGACCCACAGCATCCCATCCTAAATCCGCCCATTCAAAGCTACGTCCGGAAATAAGCAGCATTTGATACAGCTCCGTCGCCAAACCGAGCACCAACCCCAAGGAGAAGATTCCGAGAATAACTTTCACAATTCCCCACTCAGCAAAGGTTCTGCCCAGGCTATAGCCGAGTAGAAATCCCAGGATAGCAAACATCCCACTGTGCCCTACCGGATCAGAGAATATAAGGGTAATTAAGGAATTACTGTACTTCTCCTTTATCTGGGTAAAAGAAGAGACCGGTAGGGACGAAATAACAAAAATAAAACCCAACCATCCCCCCGTTCCCCACCAATTCCATAAGTGTGCTATTCTTAGCAACATTGATAACTCTTTTTTTGCAGGCTTATTGCGAGGAGCGCAGCGACGTGGCAATCTCGCAACAACACTCCTCCTTGAGTAGGAGACGCTTTAGCCTCCCCATTGCTTTTAACTCGATAACTCAAGGACCCAAAGACTAAACGGACTTCTTGACAGTCATCGTTTCAAATTTAGATATTAGTGCTTCGGATTTATCCTCTTAAAGCTTTCCTCACAGAGTTTCCGCATCAGCTCGACAATCTCTCCATCGGCCCCTTGCTCGGCCAGGTCCTTTAGCCTCACCAACTGCTTCTGGAAGTGATCATCCGGCCAGAGACTGTCCATCTCAATCTTAAGAATCTTGGGATGCTCGGTCAATACGGCCTTCTCTTCCGGAGTAAACACCATCTCCGAGAGCTTTTCTCCCGGACGAAGACCACTAAAAGTAATCGGAATGTCTACATCGGGCTTAAGGCCGGACAGCTTAATCATCTCCCTGGCTAAATCAATAATCTTCACTGGTTTGCCCATATCCAGAGCAAATATCTCTCCTCCCTTACCCAGAGCTCCGGCATCCAAAACCAGCAGGGCCGCCTCAGAAGTAATCATAAAGTATCTTTCGGCCTTGAGATTAGTCACCGTCACTGGACCACCTTTCCTTATCTGCTCTTCAAAGAGAGGTACTACACTGCCCCTACTACCCAGTACGTTGCCAAATCTCACCGCACAAAAGCAGGTCTTTCCCTCCTGGTTAAGCAGGGTAGCTACCAGCTCCCCCAGTCGTTTACTCATCCCCATCACCGAAACGGGATTAACCGCCTTGTCCGTAGAGATGAAAACAAACTTCTCCACTCCCTGGCTTATAGCTGCTTTTCCGGTAGACAGCACTCCCATGATATTGTTTTTAACCGCCTCATCGGGGGCATCCTCCATCATCGGTACATGCTTGTAAGCGGCCGCATGGAAGATAATCTCGGTCTTCGATTGAGCAATAATCCGCTCTATCTTCTCTGGACACCTCACATCAGCTATTCGGGTAATCAATTCACCCTGAGCTACCTCTTTGAGATGGCGCTGAATATGGAAAAGAGCTGTTTCATCCTGATCCACTAAAATCAGTCTCCGGGGAGAAAAGCGCAGAATTTGTCGGCATAATTCTGAACCAACGGAGCCCGCTGCTCCCGTTACCATCACTACCGTATCCTTGAGATAACTGGATATTCTCTCAATGTTAATCTCTACCGGCTCTCGGGCCAAGAGGTCTTTTAGTTGCACTTCTCTCAACTGAGCAAGAGTTACCTTACCAGAGATGAGTTCGCTCAAGCTGGGAAGAATTCGGATCTGGGATATTCCCGCTTTCCTTGCCACCCCGACAATTTCTCGAATACTCCTGGAAGCGGCTGAGGGCAGGGCAATGAGCAGATTATCAACCTGGTATTCCCTGACCAGTTCGGGAATATCCTCTCGTTTCCCCAGCACCTTTACTCCGTGAATGCAGGTACCTTGGAGAGCTAAATCATCATCCACCAGACCTACCGGCAGATACTGAGAACTCCTGTTGAGCAGGTGTCGAACGATTTGCTCACCGGCATCTCCCGCCCCCACCACCAAAGCCCTTTCTTGCTTGGCTGGCTCCCGGGGTAGCTTTTTCCGCAGAATCTCAAAGTATATTCTCTTGCTGAGACGAAAAACTCCTACCAGAAGAATGCTCACCGACAAGTTGATCAGCAAAACGGAACGGGGGAACCCGGAAAAGAGAGGAATGTGCCTCATTAAGAGAATAAAGGCCCCCAGGGTCAGGAAGCTGTAGGTTAAGGCTCGGCCAAGCTTAACCATTTCCCCTAATCTGATGTAGGACCAACTGGCCCGGTAGAGCCCTTCCCGGTAAAGGAAGAATATGCTCACCGCCACAAATAAAGGAACATAAGTGCAGAACTCACTGAAGTAGCCCTGAGGAATTCTTCCCGCGAACCTCAGCCAGAAGGAAAGGTAAAGAGAGAAACCTAAGAGTGCCCCATCAACGAGCAGGAAGAAGACGACCCTCTTCCTATTGGTCCTCTTTAGGACTGCCCCTAAAAGGTTCATCACCCATCTCTTCATGATCGCTTCTCATTTGATTCTTGCTTCTCTATCATGTCTCCACCTCTGGCAACGGATGGTTATTCTTAGCCCTTCTTTTTCCCTTTCCCTTTGTTTAAGTAAGGTAGAAAAACCCTTAGATAAAGATATTAACAGGTCTCTCGGACAAAAATATTGATTTCAGTGGATAGAGACAGCAAGAAGTTTGGACAGAGAAATCCCCACCCCTGAGGGAAGACTTATTTATGCCTGATCACCAGGGACCCAAAGAATCTTATTCTTTCCTTAATCCCCTTTTTCATTTCTTTCCTGGCTAATCACACTTGGCTAGTGACTTGTAGTATTATATGCTTTCTGCCTTTCTTGTCTACTTTTTGATTCCACCAGCTCATCATAACGTTTCCTTTTTTGTCATTGCGAGGTTCTGGCCTTGATTGGTAGCCCTAAACAGGAAGGGGAGCTTTTAAACTCCCCTTCTCTAGCGTACCGCTGAGAAAGCCCCATATTGTAGCGGTTCGATTTATCGGACCCTTAAATGTAACCGAACTATAGTATACCTCTCTCTGGCTGTCTTGTCATACCAGGAAGCATAAGAATACCGAAATTTTCCTTTGAGCAATAATTCGTAAGAGTTGGTGTTCCCAACCTCGTAAGAGATGCTGTCATTTGACATTTGTAAGGATACGTGTCACTTGACACCTGTCTCTTTTCTACGGTAGCTGGGGAATGTTCTGGGCTTACTTTTGTGAGGCAAGTCGTTTCTTTAGAGCCGGGTGTTCCTCAATCTCTTTGTGGATGCCTTCAATGACCCACATTCTCATCAAGGTCTGATATCCAAGTCCTCTGTATTCAGCAATAACTTTAGCTAAATCAATTTGCTGTTGGTCCATCCTCAAAGTAAGGTGACGTTTTCTCTGTGCTCTCCTCTTAGCAGCTTTCTTTAAGAGGACAGGATCGAACTCTAGCAGCTCTTTCACATCAGTAAACTCTTCTGGGTAATCGAGTGAGCTGTGAGTTTGCCAAAAACGTCTCTCTTCTTCTTCGGATTTAAACTTAGGCATCTTGTTTTTCATCTTATCTCGCTCCTCTTCGCTTTCTATAATAACGCTTTTCCTTGTCAGCCATATCTCTTGCAGTGATAATTCTTATCCGGTCAGGGCCTTTAATGGCAAAGACTATAAACAAGAATCTGCCTTCTTCTGTAACAGCATAAGCCACATATTTATCCTCTCTACTCCTTTGGTAGAATGGCTTATCAAACAAAATGGCCTCTTCAACTTCAAGAAGAGCAACTCCATGTCTGACTATATGGCTTTCGTTCTTTTCATCCCAATCAAAGGCATGAATATGCGCTAAAATTTCCTTTCCTCCACCACTACAATGTTACCACATTGTGACTACATTGTCAAGGTACGCATCAAATCATGTCAATGCAAAGTAATTATGTCATACTTTCTGCACTCCTCTTACTGTTCCGACAGCCACCTTGCTCAGCTCGCATCCCTTTCTCCTTGACAGTGTCTCTCCTCCGGCTATATTTTCCCTGGAACAACTGATAACCAGCCGGCAGGAAACCAAAAGGAAACAAAGAATCAGAACCATACCAATTGGGCAGATGGAAAATTTGGTGGGGACACTATCGGTGGAGGAAGATGCTTTAACCTTTACACCTGTGGGCATCAACAATATCTTCTACTTAATCTTCCTGGCTTTTTCAAGGCAGATTCACACAATGCACTAAGCCGGCCTACCAGGACACGAAGACTCATTTATACCCGATCATAATGGACCAAGAAATGCCACAGTAAAGAGGAAAACTGGGAAGGTGGAGATGTAACCCCATGGATCGGACACTAATTAGCTGTACTTAAACAGAAGCTTAGTCTTTCCTTCCTGGTATGAAAGGGTGCCTTGAGCTGGTGGCCGGTAACCTCTGTCACCAGTTCTTGACATCTCCCGCCCCGGTCGTTGTAGTTCTTGATGGATGAAGATAGAACTGAAAGGTGAAAGAGCAAGTCTCCACGGTGCGTAAGAACCCCGATAAGAGCAAAACCCCGTTGACCATGAAATATACTAAATAAGCTCGCACAAAGGAAAACAGGAGGTACCGTTTATGCTGACTGAATATATCGAGCAGGCATTAAGAAGGGCAAAATATGAAGTAATAGATGATCAGGAGCCTTACTACGGGGAAGTCCGTGAATTGAAAGGCGTGTGGGCCACCGGAAAAACTCTTGAGCAGTGTCGAGACAATCTGAAGGAAATAATAGAAGGCTGGTTGGTAGTAAGCATAAAAAAGGAGCTTTCTATTCCCCAGTTGGGACATTTAGCCGTAGAGGATGTCAAGGTCGAGGCCCTGTAAATGCCCAAACTAAGCCCTTTATCTTACAATGAACTGATAAATAAGCTTAGGAAATTTGGATTTGAAGGGCCCTATGCGGGTGGCAAACACCTGTATATGGTAAAAGAAGATCTGAGGCTTACCGTTCCACAAATCCGCACAGAAAAGAAATCAGTGTGGATCTATTGATTAGAGTCCTGAGACAGGCGAATATCAGAAAAGAACAATGGTTGGGAGAATCATAAATGCGATTGAGTTCTCGTGACAAAGGAACAAGAAGACATCTCGCAGTTGACTGCTCCGCTCGTAAGCGTAAAGAGGCCTTACCCTCCCTAAAATAAGTCACTCGAATGACGAAGACCCACATCAGGAGTGGCGGAAGAATAAAACCGTCCCTTTTTGGCAAGATTGGACATCTGGCAAAGAAAGTATACAATACCAAGCAAAGCAAAAACCCAGAACGATAGTTGAGACAACGAAAGAGAAACATCTACCCCTCATCAGAGAAAGTTAACCTAAGGCAAATAGAGTTGTCAAACTCACTACACAAGATCTGGGAATCTTCAATTGTCACAATGTTATAGACCAAAAGACAAGCAGCCGTGGAGGAAATTTGAGGGGAAAAACCTTAGAAAAGATATTAACGGGTCTCTCGGACAAGAATATTGATTTCAGTGGACTGAGGAAAACCCTTCTAAATTTGGGCTTTGTTGAGCGGATCAAGGGAGATCATTATATACTCACTCGGGAAGGAATCCCGGAAATCATAAATATTCAACCGTTGAGCAATGGGAAAGCAAAGACCTACCAGGTAAAACAAATAAGAAGCATAATAGTGAAATATAGACTTTGCGAGGGGGCTAAGGATGTATAAATATGAGGTAATAATCTATTGGAGTGAAGAAGATGGAGCATTTGTAGCCGAGGTTCCCGAACTACCGGGCTGCATGGCAGATGGACCTACCTACCAGGCGGCTATTGGTAATGCCCAAATAGTAATTGCCCAGTGGATAGAGACAGCAAGAAGTCTGGGCAGAGAAATCCCCACCCCTAAGGGAAGACTTATTTATGCCTGATCATCGGGGACCCAAAAACCCTACAGTAAAGATTTTCTTTTGAGTAATAATTCGTAAAAGTTGGTGTCCACCAACCTCGCAAGAGATGGTGTCACTTGACATCTGTGGAGGGTCTTAGAAGAAGGAATCTGCAGGTTGTATCAGCACGAGATAAGCCCTTGACCTTTTTCCTTATTTTTGTCATAATGGCTCTGGTAAAGGGAATAAGAGGTATGGGCTGAACGTCTGGCCTCAACCGCCCAGTCGACTCAACCGATTTTGACCTCACGCCAGACACACGACATCCACGAGACCAGCAAATTATGAGGAGGTAGAAAAGATGTCTGAAGCCTTAAAGCAAATGAACAAATATGACCTAGTCAATTTAGAACGGCTATCCTATTTGCTAAAAGGACTTAGTTCCGCTGAGATTGAAACCCTGGAGATTATTCTAAACAAGAAGGCTTATGCAACTATTGGCAAATCCCTTGAAGAGTTAGATCAAGGCAAAGGAATACCAATTGAAAAGTGGTAAACGGTATCAGGTATTGATGACTCCCTCCGCTCACAGACGATACAGGAAGTTTAGTCCACCTTTGCAACAGAAGATTAAATAGGAAGCTTTAAAGTTAGCCGAAGATCCACATCACTATGAGGAACTAAGAGGTCCGTTACGAGGAATCAGATCTTACCATTTTGCACACAAAAGAGCGGCGTATCGGATTGCTTATCGGGTTCGCGAAAATAAGAACCAAATTGAGATTGTTCTGGTAAATTCCAGGGAAGGTTTTTATCAGACTTTGAGAAAACTCATAAGATAAACTGGCGAAGACTATGGCTATCCGATTATCATGTAACTACCAAAAAGGTAAACACACTCCGACGCAACGAAAACTTAACATCGCTACCTTGGTAGGTGAGGCTGTTGGCGCAAGAAGATATTTCAAAGACTATGCAAGGGTGCTTTGAGGAACAAACTGACAATTGACTCGGGCGGAGCACAGAGTATTATTCAGCCAAAGGTATTGCGAGAAACCAAATAAGGTAAGCTTCCGGCAACAGATAAAGAATATGTAGCTCAAGATTATTGAGAAACAATTGGTTGAGGCAAGAAGAAAGCAGATTGCCCGCCGAGCCAAGCAAGCAATGGCTGACTACCGCAGGGGGAACGTAGAAAGGGGAAGCGTAAAGGAATTACACCAGGACTTAGAAAGTGGTTAAACTCGTTTGGGACGAGGGGTTCAAAAGAAGTTACCGAAGGAATATCAAGAATAATCGTAGGCTAAGGAAGAAATTCTGGACCCGGGTTGTCTTCAAATTCGCGAAGGGCCACAAGGAAGTACTCCTGATAGATATGGGCAGTCACAATGAGATATACTAATGCTCTACGGGCCTACCGCGCATACATATCTCATCTATTTTCCACAACTGCCTCAAACACGCCACCGTGGTCACTATTCCTCCTTTCCTTCCCCTTGACATCTCCCTGCTGGTCACTACAGTCTTTGGTGGATAAGAAATAGAGGTGAGAAGTGGAAAGTAGAATATTCCAAACCGGCCAAGAAGTTTCTTGATGAGCAGAAGGCGTGGGAACAAGTAAGAAGGAGCATAAGAAAGCTTTTGCAAAAACTTAGGGACAGCAAGGTAAGTATAGAATAGTTTCGAGTTTTGTGCTTGGAATTTGCTAATACAATCCTGGAGAGGTCATAAAATGAGCAAAACAGTGACTACACATCCCTATATTATCCGGGATAAGAGCATATGTGGAGGAAGCCCCGTTATCTCCGGAACCAGAACAAGGGTGATCGACCTAGTTATTGAGTACGAGTACTTAGGTTATACGCCCGATGAGATTATTGATGCTCATCCATATCTGGATTTGTCCCAGGTACACGATGTTCTATCCTATTACTATGAACATAGAGAAGAGTTGGACCGAGAAATTAGACAACGGAAAGCCCAAGTGGAGAAACTAAGGAAACAGTATCAACTTAAAGATAAATGAGTAAGCAGGAAACAATCTGCATCTACACCAATGAAAGTGCAAATGTGGCAATTGCCCAGGGTTTAAGGCGTCGGGGTGTGAAGGCTATCTCGGCCAAAGATGTCGGAAACCTAGGACTTACTGACAAAGCTCAATTGAAGTTTGCCTCAGAAAAGAAGTTGACCATATTTACGCACGACGATGACTTTCTTGCTCTGGCAAAAGAACATGAGCTAAAGCTGTAAATGTCAAGTACTTTTCCCACCCCTTCGGTAAGTACATTTCCCAGTGTTCCGGTAAACAGATTTCCCATTTCTCAAGAAGTTAGAAATGATCACACCTCCTTTTTCTGATTTTTTATTCTGTAGGATTCTCCATCTATATTGAAAATCCTAGCGTGATGCAATAGTCTGTCCAGCAACGCTGTGGTCATGACACTGTCACCCATCATCTCAGCCCAGTTCTCAAAACTTTTATTGGAAGTAATGATAATGGATAATTTTTCATACATTTCACTAATCAGGTTGAAAAACAAATTGGCCTCTCGTCTCTCAATCGAAGTGTATCCGATCTCGTCAATTACGGCTAGGCTTGACTTCATTATTCTTCTGATCCGGTATTCAGATTTTTTCTGGATCTCTGCCGTTCTCAAAAGCTTGATGAGGTTGGCAATTTTCTCAAAACAAACACTATATCCTTTTTCTACAGCAGCCACCGCAAAGGATATGGCTAAGTGCGTTTTCCCTACACCAGGGGGACCAAAGAATAAGAGATTCTCTTTGTTATCTATCCAAGCACAGTCAAGAAGATTTACCGCTTCTGATTTTCCTATTCCCTTGACCCGGCCAAACTCAAAATCCGAAATTCTCTTTATCACGGGAAAATGAGCTGCCACCATGTTTCTCTGCACACGGCGTTTAACTCTATAAGATATCTCAGTGGTAAATAGGGTGTTGAGAAAGGTAATATAGGAGGTTTTGCTTATCTCTGCATCATGTATCATTTCATCAAGATTATTGGCTATTCCTTTCAGATTCAGGGTGCTTAAAAAGCTCAGAGTCTCTTCATAGGCTTTCATGTAACTGCTCCTTTGCTTATCCCGATGAGCTCTTTATACACAGATAAACTTCTCTCATTGACCTCTAAAGGTTCATGCGCACCTTGGTACTTGCGGTCCAGTGTTTGTATTTCCTTGAGGATATCATTGGGTCCCTCAGACTCATGCTTAAAATAGGCATAGGTATCATTCAAGTGGGAAAAACTTAGCGTATCATTCTTGAGGCAATATTTGAGAGCTTGCTCCAGAATATCAAGGTCAATATCCTTGACCAGAAAGTATCTTTTCGCCTCCAGACATTGGTCTCTGACATACCGGGAAAAGGCTTTAAAATTCCTCATGGTAAAGCTCTTCCAGCTCTTTGATTCAAACATCTCAGAAACAAGCGTTTTCAGCTCCTGGGCTGTTTTCTCCCTCTCCCTTCGGTGTTCTCTCTTAGAGAATATTCTTCCGGGAATAGGAGAAAGCTCATACTCAATAATCTCCTTTGCTGTGTAGAGATCAAAGACGAAAAGCTTGTGTTTGGTGAGGTAGATCTCAACGGTTTTGTTCTGATATTTTAAAGGCAGCTGATAGCTCGAGGCTTCTACTGATATACAAGCTTTCTCGTTTGCATTCCTCTTTTCTCTGCCTATAAGGGAGCCTTTCCTGAATAGGGAGTTCCCTACAGATCTAAGGTGTTCTCTTTCCTCATCAATCAGAAGTGCCGGTATCTGCTTGGTAGCCTGGGATATCTTCCCGTTTGCCCTTCTTTTGAGCCATTTAAACCCACTTTCATTTGCCTCATCTGCACTCTTAAAATCCCTTATCGAGAGCAAATTGCTTTTTACAAATTTAATGAGGTTCTCAATTTTTCCTTTTGTTTCAGGATCTGCTGCCCGGCACACATACATTCTTATCTTTTGCTCCTCGATAAAATACTTAAAATCATCGGTGTAGATTATGTCCCCGGCATTCTCGCTCACTACCATTAAGTTATCCTGATCAATAACCATCTCCTCAGGTACTCCTCTGAAATAATCAAAACAATTAAGCAGATGACCAATAACCTCCTTTGTCCTGAAGGGATGGTCCTGAAAATTGACGTACTTATAGCGACTTGCCGAAAGCAAAGAGGCAAATATATAGAGCTTAAGTCCACTTTTGCACCGGTACTGGCCAAAATCAAGCTGCATCTGTTTTCCAAAGGGAAGTTCCGGAACTTCGCAATAGAGTCTTATCTTCTCATTCAACCTTAACTTGTCTGTCTTAATAAGATAATCTATGTAGTTGCGCAAGGTTTGTTCATTGGCCGCAAGAGGGCCATATTTCTCTTCCAGATAATCATATACGGCACTCATATTAAGCCTGTGAAATTCATTTACCTTGTACACTTTGAGGATATCTTCCTTATATTCTTCCAGCACCTTATCCCGAAACATGTGCTCTCTGCGGTAAGTCTTGAACTGCCTTTCATCCATAACGTAATACTTGGCCGCGGTCCTGGGGTCTATTTCCAGATCAGAGCTTATCTTTGATCTGGGATATCCCAGTCTTTTCAAAAGTTGAACTTTTTCGTACATTTTTTCTCTTATCATTTCCTCTCCTGTAAAGTTTTCTAAAACTATACAGGAGTTCTTCCGAGATGGGAATTCTGTTTACCATCCATATAGGATTTCTGCTTACCATTACCATGGGAATTCTATTTACCACTACCATGGGATTTCTGTTTACCATAGTACCAGTAATTCAGTTTACCATTTCCAAAAGCACTACGGCATAATCTATGTACATCAACAAAGATTATCCACTGGCGAATGTATCCGAAGGATTAAGTCGTTGGTTGAAGCTCGATCGCAAAAGGACATGACCAATACAATTGAGTTTTTGTAACCAAAGAGGGCAATCCAAGATGAAACCATGTCTAAAGATAACTAGTGAGTTCTGGTAACATCATCTTCATTCCAAAGAGGTGGGATTTTCTGGTAATTTTGGTAATCGATAGGGAAGAAATTTGAGGGGGAAAACCTTATGATTGGGAAAGTCAAAGTGACAGTTTAAGTCATCTTTTTATTCCACTGAATACCCCCTTACCTCTTCGCCATAGCATCTCTCCCGCTAAGTTTGGTTTCACTATAATCTGACCCAAAGTTACCACTTTTGCTAAGATAACCAGAGGGGAATGTGAAAGGTGAATCAGTGGTAAATTTAAACCGGAACAGGTGGTAAGTTTCACCGGAATATGTATTTGGAGAAATATCAGGTTATTTTGGAAACTAACTACTAGATTCTTCCAAAACTGGATTCTCTTATAAGTATGGGCCTTTATTTTGTACTCAATAGGACTTGATTTCCTGCATTTATACATGGGTTTGCCATATTAACTCCTCAGCTTGCGACAGGACAGGGCTAAGTTTGCAGGTTCATAAACTCCCGCAGTAATTCCCCAAGCTTCTGTAACACCTTTTCTTTGTCATCTTCACTAAAATCTTTGCTAATAAAAGTCCCACGCCACGAATCAACAAACCTTCTGTCAGAAATATCTGCTATTGCTTTCCTCAGATTCTCATCAAATATCTCGGGAAAAGGTACTATCTGTTTTGCCCTATTCCTTATTTGATCCGGAATCCCTTTTTGCCAGACCAATGTGGCTATATCTCTTGTATCGCTCGCTCTCCCACTCACAATCTTCAAAATGAAATAGTCCCTGTAACTGGGAATGTAAATCTCAAACTTTGTTCCCGCTATTTCAATCTTTTGCTTCTTGCTGTCATTTGTAAAACCTTCATCAATTACCACTTGCTCTTTTTCACTTCTACCCACAACTTTTCCTTCCATAAAATCAAGAGAAACTTTAACAAGCCTGCCACCTACCCTTACTGGCTTGACGCATCTCATAAATCCGTAATCCTTGTGTTTTTCCAGGCTGACTATGCTCATGTGTTTTGACATCAACTTTTTTATTCTGTCCAGTTTCCATTCATTCTCTTTTCTTAAAACAAAATCACAATCTCTGGTATATCGTGCCAAAGGAGTAAAGGCTCGTAGTGCATAACCGCCTATCGTAACAAGTTTTGGATTCTCAAAGTTTTGAGATTTGTCTGAAAGGAACTCTATCGGCTCCGCTATCTCTCTTTCTCTTTCCTGCATTATCCTGATGTGCTTAGCTATATTCAACTACCTTTTCGATTGCCTCATCCACCTCTTCTCTTATGAATCCATCTTTTAGGCCGGCTTTTCTGACAGAAAACACTGTTTTTCGAGCTACCTTATCCAATTGGCAACAGCCGTAACCTAAAACCTGCCCAATCCTGACAGAAGTTTTCGGGATCCTTTTCCAATAATTTTCCCTGGCTAAACTCTCAAAATCAATCTTTTCCCTGTTAGCATACAAAGTAGCAAAGGCATCGATAAAAGCCCAGTTTTGTAAGCAATCTATAATGCTGTCTTCCATTCTTTCAACATTTAATCTTCCCATTTTCACATATTTTATTTTACCTTTGACATATTCTACTTTGATCTTCAGATTCTTCTTCTTACTGAAT
This sequence comes from Candidatus Aerophobus profundus SCGC AAA252-L23, assembly GCA_000402295.1. Taxonomy (GTDB): domain Bacteria; phylum Aerophobota; class Aerophobia; order Aerophobales; family Aerophobaceae; genus Aerophobus; species Aerophobus profundus. Next base: position 33,858 of record AQRW01000190.1, on the reverse strand, counting down.
TGCTGCAATGCCTTGGCAAAAGATCTGTCAATCACCTTTACAACGTAAATATCCCTGTGGACAAAATCAGCATTCCAAAAAGATGCTGCTGTTTGGGCGGCTATCACCTTAAGGTTTTTGTCTTTAGCCAGGAAATCCAATTCATCTTTTATTTCTACAGAAATCCAGTACCATCCCCAGCTTATTCTCTCAACTAAGTCAGTTCTTGCTAACCTGTTCAAGTATTCCTTTGCATTCTGTTCTTTCAACATCTCGGTTTTCACTAAGCTACCTTTCCATTTCCCCAATTTTCTGTAAAAATCCTCCAAGTATTTCATTTTTACCTTTCATCTATAACTGGCAATATTTAAACCTTTCGGTTATTCACCTTTTTATGTTATTTGGCAACATCATAGTAAAATATTGCGTATTGTCAATGACCCCAAGTATGACACTGAGAAATTGAAAGTAGATTCCGATGATAACCAGCCGGCAGCAAGCCAGAGAAAGAAGGTGAGAGATAATGCATTAAGTAACAATAGACAAAATCATCCAGCCTTCGCTCGCTCCACCAGAAACCAGCCACGATAAGCCCCTGACCACCACACCTTCCTTGACATTCCCAGCCCTGTTGTTAAACTCTTTTCTGAGCCAAAAGTTGAACCCCGAGGAGGAGTAAAAAGATATTGCCAATATCACTAAGTAAGAAAGAGGTAATCAAGAAAATTGAGTGCACAAAGACTAAGAGGTATTAAAGGAAAAGAAGCCATCAGGGTCTTTGTAAGAGCTGGGGGTGTTCAAAGAGGCGGTAAGGGTGACCATGTCAATATCAAAATGCCAAATGGATTAATAATCACTATTCCTGCCAAAGGTGAAATCAAAATAGGTCTTCTTAAAAATGCCATCGGAAAAACTGGTTTAACAGAGAGAGAATTCATCGGATTATTATAGGAGGATAAAAAATGGAGTATACCGTGATTTTACATTCCGCCGGAGAGGGTGGTTATTGGGTGGAAGTGCCCTCTCTTCCTGGATGCTACTCTCAAGGAGATACCGTCGAGCAAGCCCTGGTGAGTGTTAGAGAAGCTATTGAGACTCACCTTGTAGCCTTAAAGGAAGATAGCCAAGAAATTCCTCAGGAAGAAAACCTCATGATTGGGAAAGTCAAAGTAGCAGTTTAACGGAAATCACGAAAATATTGCACTTTATTTGTATATCAGGTAATTCCGCTATTCTTCAGTATTCTACCTAAAATGATTGCGTATCTTAGATTTCTAAGTATCAGATTTAGTTCGGCTTTGTATCTATATTCCTGACTCATATGCAAAGGGAAAACTCTTTCCTCTTTTTCTTCTATTCGGATTGCCTGAGAGATGGTTCTATGGCTAAAAGTTTCCAGAGAGCATCCTGGTCATATCTTTGGCAGATAGTTTTTTTAAAAATGGAAAAGATGTTATAGGCGATAGAGACAAAGCAAAGATAAGCCTCATTAGCCCGAAACCTCTGAGAAGGCATCTTCCCGGCATGAAAGGGGTTCTTTGATTCTTTGAAGAAATTCTCTATTGTTTGTCTTTGGTGGTAAAACTCAAAGGCACTTCTAGCCCCACTAAGGCCTAAGACATTATGGATAATTACGTAACGAGTGTGCTTGCGCTTTTTTCTAATGGCTATTTTCTCCTGCTCAATCCTCACTAATACAGCCTGGAACTTGTACTTTGATTTGCGATAAACTGGGCGTCTGCCAACTGAAGCAACCTGGATTTTCTTGTGAATCTGGTAGCCAAGGCAAATTCTGTACAAAGTACAGAGTATTAACTAAACTATAGAATAGTAATGTGGAGCTGAACATTAATTGACGATTTTGGTTGGTGAGTAGATCTTTACTTCATCGCAAAGTAACCGGTGAGCTTTATTAAAAAGCAAGGGTTAGGGAGCGGTAGCCGCAGGCTTTAGCCTGCGAAGAACAAGCGCAACCTTTAGGTTGCGGCTAGAGAAGTGTTGGTCTGTTTGCAGTGACAGAAGAATTGCTTTGTCGCTCCACTTCTACCAATGTTTTTTCATTTTACCCTTTTTAGGAGTTGGAAATAATGTTCCCTGCTAATTCCTGCGGTTCTTATATTATTTCTGATTATGAATACCGGTACCTCTGGCCAATTAGGTATAACAATAGGTCTGATAAGTCCTTTTTTCGTATAAACATAATGGTCACCTTCAATTCTAACACAATTAAATCCAGCCTCTTCAAATATCTTTCTTAGTCTAATTGCTGGAATTGGAAATATCTTAGGCATTTATCACAGACTTATCAGCTCTGTTGCTACAAGTCTTGGTGGTAGCCATTTACCGCTTGTGTCTTTCTTGTAGTTAGCTTCCTCAAGTATGTCTTTAAGGGTACCTATCTTCTCTGCTTCTTCGAGAAATAGCCTTATAGCGCTCTTGAGCATTTCCTTGGCCTGCTCCACAGTGTTTCCACAACTTGAAATATCAAGTTCAGGACAATAAGCAACGTAACTCGCCCCTTCCTTAAAGGCAATCATATCAAACTCAATTTGTATCATCTTTGCCTCCTGGTATAGACCATCTCTTATGTTATACCGATTTCTGCTTCTTCAACAGCTCATGGCGGGAGATGGTAGCTTCTTATCTCCTTAATTAGCTTAGTTTATTTGGTCTCTATTTTGTTGACCTGATTTCTTGGTCAAGAGTCTCTTGATTATAGCAAAGATAAGGTACAAAGCAAGGTTTTGGTGATGAAGTGTCCACTAACTTCGCAAGAGATGGTGTCCCTTGAGGTATGTGATTGGGTGGTTGATTGACTGGAATACAGAGGTTCTTGGGCCAGACGCCGCACCAGCGCTTCTACGCTCGGTTTATGTAAGGTTTCTGGCAAGAAGAGCTCACACAGATTTTCTTTGGATTCTTTCAAATGTCCAATTTCGTGTCCTACTAAGGATGGCAACAAAAGAGACTGAAATTCCGTCCAGGGATATAAGACGAAAACAAAAGAATCAGGTCGCTTGCTTTGCCTAATATCTTTGAGTACGTTCTCAACGAATGATTTCGGCAAGTCGTCTTTTTGCGCAAATGCTTTGATCTCTAATCTGCATTATTTTCTTAACTCTCTCTTCGTAGTAAACCTCCGTAATCTTCAGAATCATTTTCGTTGCATCCAAGAAGGCCAAGGCTCCTTGCAGTGACATCTCCGGTTCACATTCCTTGAGTAACCTTTCAAGTCCAAACAATTTGTCCCTGACAACGTCTTGAATTCGTGCACCTACGATCTCTTCCATACCTAAACCAGCCCTTGCTTAATTAACACACTTTCGGGCGGCCGCAAATTCTCCTGTATTATAATGTCCCGAATAGCTCCAAAGAATGCTCGGAGAAAATCCAGTCTCTCTGGAGACACGCTACCGTCCTTTGTAATTTTAATTAACATCCCATTGATATCATCGAAGAAATCATCAATATTTGGATGTGCCACCTGTTCCACGGTCTCATTTACGCTATACAGATGATTAAGTGCTCTAAGAGCCATTCCAAATGCTGAACAGGATTCCATAGCACGCTCGTCTAGTTGGAGGGTCTTGGTATAATGCTTTCCTCTTTTTACGAGTTCGAGAAACTCTATTCCTTCTTTGAGAAACTTCATACCTCTATCCGCCAGCTTCTGTTTTCCTCTCAAGTCGTCCAATACTTCGACCATGTGTTCGACGTTGGCCTTATTTGAATATTTCTACACAGTACTTCGCGGTAGAATGCTAGTCATAGCTTTATAAAGAAAGAGATTCTCCGACAACTATGGGGACAAATATCTGAGGATAGTCGTTTCTAATTCTTTCGTAGAATCTGTCTCTTTGGCACTCAATGGACAACTCAGCAGGAAACCGTATTTCGAATACAGCATCTATTAACGGGGGATTCTTGTATAGTTTACTCATCGCTTTTTCAGGCATATCATAATTGATATGTTTTTGGAATCAAGATTACCAGGTTGAAGTATGCATTTTTGCTTTTCAGCAAGTAAGAGGTGGGGATTATTCCTCCTCCGCATCTCAGTAAGAAACAATACTGTGATCAATATTGGGGTGCACCATAAACTTCTTCCCACGTGGATTTGTAGGTGTACAAAAACAGCCGGAATGAAAGCCATACCTGGAGCGGATTAGAGATATGCTTGGTTAACACAGAATTCTTATCGAAACCACCAAGTCCGTATACCCCGTGTAGGGGAGGCTTTAGCCTCCCAAGAACGTGCAAACGACCTGGCAATCTCGGTTTCTGTCACTGGTGATTAGTTACTGGTCATTGGTTGTCTCGGTCTTCGACCGAACGACTGAACAGACGGAATAGACGTGATAAACTCAAAGACTCGACCACACCCATTATTTCGATATTAGTGCTTCGAATATCCTCATGTTCTTCATAACTGGCCAACTACAAATTCAGTATCTCTCGGACCAAGCCAAATTCAAAGTCCCCGTGAAGCCTTCGCAGCTTGCCCTCAAACGTTGAGCAATTGAATCGCTGACTGAACTGAGTAAACCGTGTCCCCCACTCGGGCGAGACACCGGGAACTTCAATATCCTGGGGATCAAGCTCATAAGGATGCAGGTAGATCACCGCCGGGTGCCCCTCGGTATTAGCCTTCCTGATTCCCCGTTTGATTACCCAATAGGGAAGGATCCGGAGATAACCGCCCCCGGCGATAGGAACATTCTGGCCCCATATCCGAAGCATGGAGGGAGAGACCTCCCAGAGTCCGTGTCTCCCCTTACCTCTCACTTGAGAGGTTGGTCAACATACCCGAAGACACAGCCTTGAGAACTGGTCGGAGGAAGTCTCCGACAACCTCTCCCACCTCTGCAAAATCGCAAATTCTTCGGCGCCGCGCTACAACGATGGTGAAAAGCCTCTTGGCCAGTTCATTGGTGAAGAGAATTATCACAAAAGGGTGCGTTTTGGGAATAACATTTCTGAGAAGGAGTAATAACAGGGCGAGGTGACCCCGAAGTGGGACACAATCCCTGTAGGGGTGGGAGGTATAACTTTTTCATAGCCACGTCTATCCAAAGCCGCAACAACTTCTCGGCCTGAGACACGAGGAAGAACACTCACCCCGCCACCTCGACTACTTCCTCGCTTATTGATGGAGGAACAGGCTCATCGTGTGCTTTCAAGCTTTCCACATACGCTTCTATTGCTTCTTGAATATTCTTGAGTGCCTCCGCTCTCGTAGTCCCTTGTGAGATGCACCCAGGCAAAGATGGAACCTCAGCAACAAATACACCGTCTTCGTCTTGTTCAATGACTACTCTATATTTCATTTCACTCCTCCTTGTCCATTTCCTCTCCTGTAGAGTTTTCTAAAACTATACAGGAGCTCTTCCGAAATGGGATTTCTGTTTACCATCCATATAGGATTTCTGTTTACCATAGTACCAGGAATTCAGTTTACCATTTCCACCGTCCCTTTTTGGCAAGATTGGACATCTGGCAAAGAAAGTATACAATACCAAGCAACGCAAAAACCCAGAACGATAGTTGAGACAACGAAAGAGAAACATCTACCCTTCATCAAAGAAAGTTAAGATAAGGCAAATAGAGTTATCAAACTCACTACACAAGGTCTTGAAATCTTCGATTATTACAATGTCTGAACACTGTCAATAAAGAGTAAGGAGGCAGAGATGTCTACCAATGTCAGGCCAAGTGAATTGAAACATCCCTATGTGACCGTTGATCCCGGAATTAGGAAGGAAACTCCCGTAATTGCGGGAACACGCACCAAGGTTATGGATATTGCTATTCGATACGAATTCGGGGGGATGACACCGGATGAGATGATACAACAGTTCCCTCACTTAACTCTGGCTCAAATTCATGATGCTCTTTCCTACTACTATGAAAACAAATTGGAGCTGGATAACGCATACAAAAAAGAGGAGATCTTCCTGAAAGAACTGAGAAATCTTTACCCATCTAAATTAAAGACCAAGTCTGAGGAATGAAAATCTATTGCGATGAAAATATTGAGGCGGGCATTGTGGAGGGTCTTAGAAGAAGGAATCTGCAGGTTGTATCAGCACGAGATAGGGAAGATTTAGGGAAAAGCGATGAATATCATCTACAGCGTGCTTCCAGATTGGGAGCAGTAATTGTTACTCATGATACAGATTTGCTCAAAATAGCTCATCGCTGGAATCAAGAGGGAAGGAAACATAGAGGGATCTTATACGCTCATCCCTTGCGTTTGTCTGTAGGACAGTGTATTCGTATGATTGAACTCGTTGCCCAGCTTCTTAGTCAGCAAGAAATGGAAAATCACATCGAATTTCTTTAACACTCTTAACGGACCAAGATAGAACGCTGGCGAAAAACCCCCATATTGTAGTGGTCCGATTTATCGGAGAAAGCCCCATAAAATCCCACAGCAAAGATCTTCTTTTGAATAATAATTCGTAAAGGTTGGTGTCCCCTAACCTCGTAAGAGATGGTGTCCCTTGACACATGTTAAATTCTTGACATCTCCGCACCGGTTATTATACTTCCTTATGGGTGAAGATAGGACTCACAGGTGAAATCATGAAAGCAAGAATCTTCTCACTCTCCCGTTATCTTGACGAATGCCTCAGAAAAGCTGAGTATTTTCGAGACGAAAACGGAATAGTGATTGCCAGAGTACCGGAGGCATCAGGATTCTTTGCCCAAGGCGACTGCTTTGAAGAGGCAAGAGAGAATTTGAGGGATGCCATAGAAGGTAACGTCACCTTAGCTTTGCAATTGGGATTCGAGATACCTCATCTCCCGGGAATAGAGATTGAGGAAAGAGATGTCTCCACTTCGACCCCTTAAACCCGCGGAGGTAATCCGAAAGCTGAGAAAACTTGGGTTTGTCGGTCCCATACCGGGTGGAAAACATGTGAGAATGGTTCATCTCGAGGAAAAAAGAATCATCCCTTTTCCCATCCACAAAGGCAAAGACATAAGCATAGGTCTCGTCCGACAGATCATCAAGGAAATAGGCATCTCACGGGAAAAATGGCAGGAACTGTGAGGTTTCCCGACAATTATGGGGACAAATATCTAAGGATAGTCGTTTCTAATTCTTTTGTAGAACCTATCTATTTGGCACTCAATGAACAACTCAGCAGGAAACCGTATTTCGAATACAGCCTCTATTAACGGGGGATTCTTGTATAGCCTACTCATCGCTTTTTCAGACATATCATAAAACTTCTTCCCATGTGGATTTGTAGATGTACAAAAACAGTCAAAATGAAAGTCTTATCTGGAGCGGATTAGAGGTATGCTTGGTTAACATAAGAATTCTTATCGGAACCATCGCGGAGAGAGACTGTGAGAGTAGGTCTCACAACCATATTTGTTAACGTTAGATCATTCCTTTATCAGCCAGGCCTGAATGTAAAACCCTTTCCCAAACAACAGGCCCACCGCGTGTACGGTAGAATGAAACAACAACTTGCCAAAAACTGTCCAACCTGACCTATACTTCAAAAACTCATAATGTCCGCCGAAAATTCTAATTTTCTCAACCCGGAAGCCCAGTTTTTCAGCCATTTTCGTAAAGCAACCTCTATTGAATCCAGCAATGTGGTAAGGGTTCCTGAATGGATTCAACCGTGACGACGCCCCATATCCTTTTGCACTGCAAAGTAACCTTTTCACCTCGTTCATCAGGCTGTCTTCGTTAGGAACTCCAACATAGAGGCACCCCCCCCTACGGAGTATCCGGTAACACTCCCTCATCATGGAGGTAGGGGACGGAACATGTTCCAAAACTGAATCCATATAGATCGCGTCGAAGGATTCAGATGCAAACCCCACTTCTGGCAGCCTTCCAATGACCAGTCTTTCACCAAACTTACTTTTTAGAGGATCCGCCAGATTATTTGATACATCTACACCCCACACCTCCCATCCTCGCCTCTGGCCTTCCCACAAAACCCAGCCCTCCCCACAACCAACATCCAAAAGCTTTCTCACTTGCGGTGAGCTCATTTGCTCGATAGCGTCTAACCGACAAATTCTGTCCCTGACTCTCCTTTTTCTCCACCAGTCAGTCATGACCGATGCTTTGAAATAGGTCTGGTCGTAAATGAACTTTAATTCGCTTTTGCTAAAGAAAGGCGTTGGGCTGACAAAGTAGAAGCAACAGTTGGTACACCGGACCACCGAGGTTTCACTCAATTGGGGAAATCTCGTTCTGAGTCTTTCTTCGACTGGCGGTTTACCCACAACCTCCACATTACCACTTCCACAGATGTCACATGTTATTTGTCTAAGCTTCATTCCTCATTTTCAAAATCTTGTCTCCTCGGCATTCCCACTCCGCCCTCACTGTCATCCAGAGAGAGATAGACATGCCCGATGTCATTGCGAGGAACGTAAGCGACGTGGCAATCTCGGTTTTTATTGCTTTTGACTCAATGACGCAAGGACCTCAAAACTCTCCGACGGCGGTCGCTTACATATTAGTGCTTCAAATATCCTTTCTTCCTTATGACTCACTAACTACAAATCCAGCACCTCTCGTACCGAGCCAAATTTAAAGTCCCGGAGAAGCTTTCTTAGTTTCCCTTCAAACGTCGAGCGATTGAATCGTTGACTGAGCTGGGTAAACCGTGTTCCCCACCCGAGCGAAACGCCTGGCACTTTAATATCCTGGGGATCAAGCTCATAAGGGTGCAGGTAGATCACCGCGGGGTGTCCCTGGGCATTAACCCTCCTGATTCCCTGTTTGATTACCCAATACGGAAGAACGCGAAGATAGCCGCCACCGGCGATAGGAACATTCTGACCCCATATCCGAACCGTGGAGGGCGGAACCTCCCGAAGTCCGTATCTCCCTTTACTTCTTACTTGAGAGACAAAGCGGGGAAAGTCAGGAATCCCATAAAGTCTCCGGCGAATGGGAAAAATACTCGAGTCGTACTTGATGCCATGCTTGGCCAGAATATCCAGGGCCCAGAGTGACTGTTTCGTGATCGAGAAGTATCCGGCCCGATGCCCAACTACCTTTTCCCCAATAACATTCTCAATCAATTTCAGGGACTTAACCAGATCTTCCTCAAATTCTTCTGGTCTCATTCGGTAGACCAGCCGATGAGCGTAGCCGTGGGTAGCAATCTCGTGACCGGCATCATGAATTTCTCTAACCAAGTCCGGATAGTGCTCTGCTACCGTCGCCAGCACAAAAAAAGTTGCCTCACAACTATATTCTTGCAGAATTTTGAGGACTCTTCTCGCGTTTCCTACAACACTCCCAGCAGGCCGCTGCCCGTATACCGAGTTTGGCCCGTTAAGAAGAGCTAAACTGGACGCATACCAATCCTCGACATCAATGGTGAGGATATTGATAAGTGAGGTTTTCAGCTTAATTTTGAGTATCTCTAACCTTTCTAGCCAAAAATCCTGCGGGGTCCACCCCCAACAAGGCCTTTATTACCCCAATATTCTTTGACCTTGTCCACAGGTGATTTTCCTCTGTAGGAGAGATGTTATCATGCTTATTATAAAAACAGAGGCTGGTTTTGGATCATCCTTGGAAAGTATAGCATAAACAGTTTTCTTGCAATGAGTATTCGCCAAATTAGCCCTAAATCTATTCCCAAGACCCAATAAAACCAATATGTCGCCAGGAAGTAGCCACTTGAATTTGACCCCAGTTTGACATTGGGTTATAGGCATTACTTCTTCCTCCATGGTCATTCTATACAATAGATATGGGAAATCCACACCTGAGGATACTGCAAGTTGAACCCAGGACCAAAAACGGGGGTTCACTTCCAAGAGTTTCGGTGTATTATCACGGGGGTCAATCAGAAATTCTACCTCTGCTACGCCCCGCCACTCAATTACCTTTAACAATTTGACACTCAACCTCTCAATGATCGAAGCAAAGCCGCTCTCAACTCCTAGCGAGAATGTAGTTGCCCCACCAAACCATCTAAAGGCAACCTGTGTAAACACAGCCGTTGCCTCAGATTTTCCATCAAATACGGTTGAAAAGCAGTATTTCGGAGCACCAGGTGGAATAAGCTCTTGTATCAAGGGTAACTCATAGTGCTTGTGAATCGCAAGATACTTCGGAAGCAATTCCTCGCTATTTCTGACGTAAGTCAACCCCCTTGCCCCTGAACTTTCTTGCGGCTTTATCACAACAGGAAAATCAATATTTTTCGAGAGTTGTCTCAGTTCATGAAGGTGTTCAACAAAATATGTTTTAGGACAAGGAATATTGTGTTTCATAGCAATTTCGATAGTCCTTTTCTTGTTGCGTGCTTTCATTATAGTTTCAAAATCAGCTACCGGAATCTTGCAAAATTGAGAAAGCTCCTCTTTGTTTTTAGAAATAATCAATAGGGGTATATCATCTACCGGGATAAGGACATTATATTTATTATCTCTCAAGTGATTTCTCAACCAACCGAGGAATTCTCGGGGATATCTCTTAGGAGAGGGATAGAGAACAGATCCCTTGCAGTATTTTGAGAAACGAGAAAGGCAAACCCTCCTGCTGTCCCCCACAGTCACTTCGATCCCCTTTCGTCCCAAGGATCTGGTTATCGCAAGGGAAATCCTATCTGCGGCGTCTGTCACAAATACCTTACCCATAATAGGTGTACCTGTCGGGTGTCCAATGCCCCATTTTTTTGCCCAAAAAGGAAGCAGCTACCCCAATTAGCGCCGCCAGATTGACAAGGCAGTAGTAAAAAGGAATATAGAAGACTTTAACCTTTATTCCTTTATTTTGTAATATCCATCCGACAAGGGATAACAACAAAAAAGTGACTTCAAGAGCAAAGGTTATTTGGTAAAAAATGATGTTTAACAGAAAACAATTCGAAATGAGCACTACTATCAAAAAATAAGGAATGAGCCACCTTAATAGCTTATGGGAGATTAGACTCCAGGAAACTAAAGGAAACCGTATTGGATTCAGTAGCACTTTTTTTGAAAACAATCCTCTAAGGTCTTTAGTAACAACCCTGTATTTTGCCCTAAACATAGCTTTCGTTTCAATGTGTCCCCTATCGTATGAAATAGCCTTGCGTTCATAAATAACCTTGAATCCTTTTTCTACAACTCCCAACGGAATAACAAAATCATCTCCAACATTGATGTCTAAGGGCTCAATTAAGTTTTTTCTGGTAGCAAACAGCCAGCCAGATCCCATTGCAAGTGATCCAATTTGGCTCTCTTTCTTCTGGAGGAATTCCTCATAGAGATTATATAAATTATTAGCCTCGGACACAGAGGTTTCAGATATATCTATATTCTTTGCTTTTCCCATGATGCATCCCACCGTTTTATCATAGAAGGGCCTAACGATTTTTGACAAAGCATTGCTATCCAGCAACGTAGGTGCATCTGTGAATACTATAACATCTCCATTAGCATTTTCCACAGCTTTCTTTTGAATTGAGGATTTCCCTTTCTGTATAGGGTCATAGACCAATCTAATTCTCTGGTCTTTGAACTTTCCAACAATTACGTTTGTCTTATCCGTGGAGCCATCCGAGGCAACTATGATTTCTAATTTATCCTTAGGATAATCGAGATTTAGGGAATTTTGAAGCTTACGATGAATTGACTTTTCCTCGTTATGAGCAGCAATAATCATAGTCACGGACGGAGTAATGTTAGCTCTTCTTACTGATTGGTTACTGATCTTAGCCACTATGATTAACAGTAACGGATAACCAAAATAGACGTAAATAGTAATTCCTACAAATAGCCAGAAAAGTAATTCCATCATTGTTTTTTTGCTATTATAATTAATCCTGGGGTAAGAGAAATCAGGCCAAAGCTCATCTTCTCTATGATTTGAGTAATCTTATAAAACAGGTATTTATCTAGTTGTCCTGTGATCTTACTTTTCTCCATTCCCCCAAGGTAAATGATTTTAAAACTACATCTTGCGAGTAACTTTTTTATGCTTCTCTTTGAAAAACCCCACTTCGCATCTCCGTCAATAATATAGGGAATCTTGGAGTTTCTCCCAAGAATCCTCTGCGATAGCCAATAGAGCACACGCCAAATATTCCCGTTGCCAACCCTTAGGAACAAAATACCGCCGCGCCGGAGTAAACCCCTGGCCTTGCAAAGTGCCGAGAAAACATCTTCGCAATAGTATAAACTATCAATGAATGTTACCGTATCATACGCTTCTTCCTCAGCGAGATATAGGATATCTACACTCTCAACAGGATATGGCTTGGTTTTCCGATGCCATTCTACAAGCTCCTCATTTAGCTCGATCCTTTTCACCTGCCAACCTTTCGCCCAGCATACGTCCAGGAAATGCCCCAAACCACAACCCACATCCAAAAGTTTGACCATAGGGTCATCCAAGTATTTACTAAGGAGTTCTTGGCAAGAGGAATAGAATGCCCCTCGTTGGTCAAGCCATTTCCTCTCTCCGTCTATGTTAGCGTAGGAGGCCACGTAAAAATGGCTTTGCACCTGTTTGTTGCCGTAGTTTAAGTTTCTGAAAGCTAGGTTACATCGCCAACAATGATAAACTTCGGTTTCTATGACTCCTTTAGCAGTATAAAAGGAACTTGTACCCAACCGAGTCGTTGGCCTGCCACAAAGGCTACACCTATGCTTGCTCATGGTTCTTGTTGCTTTCGGTATCATGATTTCGCGATCAGGCCTAGTAACTCGAGTAACGCCTTTCTCCGTCTCTCCAAGGGAAAATGAGTGATGATTCTCTCCCGAGCCTTCTTGCCCAGTTCAATTGGCGCATCCAGAGCCTCCTTGATTTTTTGACTTATCGCCTCTGGTTCCAACGTATCGACATAAAACCCACAATCTCCTACTACTTCTGGAATTGCTGCTCGGCTGGATACCACCGGAATGCACTCACAAAGCATGGCTTCAGCCAGAGAACAGCCGAAACTTTCGTGACGCGACACCTGCACATACACCTTCGCTCGGCTGTACATCTGTACCAAGTTTTCACCATACCTACCCCCGGCGAAGACGACATTGGACGGAGTAATGACTTTCAGTCTATCAATTGCCCTATCTTCCCAGGGGCCAACTAAGATATATGGTACATCTGGCAAGTACGCCGCGCTGCGGACGAACAATTCGAGACCTTTCTTACGAAAGGTCTCGTCCGTAACCCTTCCTACCGTGAGAACCAGGCATTCTTTCGATATCCCATCCATCTTTCGCCACTTTTGATCATCAAACCCGTGATAGAGCAATTTCACCTTATTCGAATCAACCCCTGCATTCCTAATTGTTTCCCCTCGATTGAATTCCGAAACATTCAGGATAAGATCAGCATACCGAAAAACGAATAAAGAACACCACTTCTTCCACCATGAGCAGTACAGACCATAGTTTATTTCCGGATCGTAAGCCACGTCATCACCACCAGCCACGACAATAGTTTTTTTACTCAGCAACTTCGAGAAAAGGACAGTAAAGAAAGCATGCAACTTACCAAACCACGAAAACGTGACATCGCACCAAGCGGTGCCTTCCCAGACAGCAGGAATATCCTTAATGCCTCTAAAACAAATCTCTTTTACGTCATGTTTTAAGCGTAGTGTCCCAAGGTCTTTCGCAATAAATGAAATTAATCCCTGGTGAACAAAAAGAATCTTCATAGATCTTAAGGGTTACCGCCCAAAAAACCTTTAAGAATGCATAACACATCTTTGGCCCGAACAGACCAGGAATTTTCACGTGCTACCTGGAGTCTTTGTTCAGCAAGATTATCGTTATCAGACAAGGCATCCTGTATGGCTTTCTCCCACTCACTAACACCACTCGCAATACGAACAAGAGGTTGGAAGCGGGAAACATGAGGTATATCTACCGACACGACAGGTTTTCCTGCAGCCATGTACTCATATAACTTGAGCGGCGAGGAGGAGGGAACCTGACCATCTAAAAGGTATGGAATAATGCCCACATCAAATTTCTTTAAATAGGCCCGTAGTTCCCTATGTGGTTTTGGTCCCAAGAAATATACATTAGTCGTCTTCTTCAAAAATTGGTATTCAGGACACTTAGATAGTTTTCTATCGGTATCACATTTCCCTATGAAAACGAAGCTCCATTCAGAATGAAGCTTTACCAGCCCAGCAAGAAGCTTGAAATCTAGCCACGGAGCTATTCTTCCTACAAAACCAATGATTGGATGGGGCAACGAGGCTATCTCACCCGGAGCTGCGATTTCCGGGTCCGTACCTTCATGAAAAAGTCGGGCGTCTGCTCCGTTGGGCAATAAGAATATCTGTTTTGTCATGGCACTCATCCTCTTGAGGAGTTCTTGTGAGGCCACGAACACCATATTAGCACATTCAAGGATGGCTTTTTCTCGCCTCCGCATGTCCATGAGCCGTCGACCAGCCACATTACTAAAGTAATCATCGTAGCAATCGTAAACCAAGAACTTTTCTCTTACCAACCCGACGTCCTCCAACTGGTAGGGGTGGTGTATCCAGGCAATCAGATTATCTCGCTTGAATTCCAATCGCCGCAATAAGGAATCGATCTGCCATTTGAGAAGTTTCCGGTTTATGCCAGTCAGTCCAGGAACGAAGCTGGCCAGCACATTATGCAATAGAACGAAAGGCGTATAGATAAATAAGTCGGTACCTTCTTGTCGTAGCCCACTTTGGTAAGGCACCCAACTCAAGAATTTTCTGCGGTGCAAGAAAGGACCGGTTATGGGACAGATCGGTCTTTCTAAAGCCAGGACTTTTGCCTTACCTTCAACCTGATGAGCTATTTCCCGAATCAGAAAATGCTGACGATTACGAGACCCGTGCGTATCCCAGTCAGCATCCAAGTAGACAATAAGATCAAAAGTTTCTCCACCCATAGATTTCAGATAGCTATTCCACAGGATTTTTCTGAAAGCCTTTTTATAATGAACCTTGACATTTCTTCCACTCTGTCATCCCAAGTATTTCTTCGAGCCACCTCAACCCGTTTTTGGACTTTTTCGGGTGTGTCCTCCTCTAAAGCCAATTCAATATTGGATAGGAAATCTCCCCCACTTTTTGAGATGTAGATCACGTCTTTAAATGCCTCTAGTTCCGGCATATTTACCGAAACAATAGGCTTGCCAGCTGCAAGGTACTCATGGAGCTTCAGTGGATAACTTGTTAGCACATGTGTACTCAGGTCGTACGGCATAATCGCCACATCGCACGCCCTGAGATAAGCCGGTAGTTCTTGCAATGGTTTCTCCCCTAAGAAATACACATTCTTGCATTGCCTCAATGTCTGGTAGACCTTGTCGTGTTTTAGTCGATCCGGGCCGACGAGAAGTAGTCTCCAGTCACGTTGGGCAGTTGCGATTTTCAGAAGCAAGCCGACATCTATTTGAAAACCCAGAAATCCACAGTAGACAATCCTGGGCTGCGGGATGTCGCGGACATTGAGGGGCAATTCCAAGTTTGGATCGAGCGCTTTTTGAAAGTGAGTGAAATCAGCAGCGTTCGGTACAAAATAGGTATGTGGATTGAATAGTCTGCGCCGCAAGGTCTGAGCCAGCGACGATGCAAAGATCACATCGACCTTTTTGCAAAGCTCTCGGTCACAATGCTCAAAGAAGGTTTTGATAATTCTATTAGAAGGATAATCCGCAAGTTCATCATAAATATGGTAACACACGAGCTTCTCACCAAAATGTCCGACTAGTCTACCGTGATAAGGTAGATAAAGCCAAAGAATAGGCTTATCGCAACCGACATACCTGATGGCCTGGGATACTGACCTCAACAATACGGCATTATTCACTCGACTGACCTGCTTAGGCAACCACGGACCGATCCACCCCGATAACGTTGCGCTGAAAGGCAGCGCAGGAGGAACATCGACCACATAGAGCCGCCGATCCACCTGTTTCACATGAACACGGCGGAAATTGCAGGCCTTGCACTTGAGGTTAACAAGAAAACTATACTGCGGATTACGTTGTGGTTCAACAAATAAAACCACATTCCGTCTCGCTAATCTTGACATGATTTGTTGGCGGTTGCGCCACAGTGAAAACCAGGAACTCGGAGATAAACACAGAATAGTCTCACCCTCCAGCATCTCTAATTCCTGATTCTAGTCACAACAGACAACGCACCGTTTCCAACTGTCTCTATCGCTCCCCGATCCACCATTTCCCCGACACCGATGATTACTCATAGTGTAGGCAGTAAAGTCTATCATTGCCTACTTTCCAGGCCCGACCATTACGTCCCACGCATCCTTCACGCCGACAAACATAGTTCCCTGAGCAGCTTTTTCGCTACTCATTCGGGCTCCACTTGCAACTTGCATTTAACTTTTCTAATCGCCAATGGAGTAAGCAGTATCACCGCTGCGAAAGCTCCATAGGAAAAAATATCAAAGGCGGAAAAATTAAGGATCGCAATTAACAGGCTGGCAAAGAGAGAAATACCAAAAATAACCCGAACGACCCTAAATCTGGCCAAGGTAAATCTGGGTGTTGTGAACTCATTTTCACTTTCTTTCCCTCCACCTATCATAGCAGTAACCACCGCCAACCCCAAAAAAAGCGCAAATAGCATATCATTCTGCGGAACAAAAAAAAGATCGTTCCAGAAAAGTGAGTGAAACAAGAGACCAATCAGGCTGGCACAAACACCGATAGAAATCCCTTTCAAGTAATTGTTATCACTATACGTAAAAGTACGGAATAGTTGATGAAGGGTAACCCCCATGATCACCAGATAAAACAAGAGTCCCACCAGGCCAAACAACAACAAGATTTCAATGTACAAGTTGTGAGTTTTGAACAGGGTTGTGGTCCCCAACAGGGGCATCTTGGAGACTTTGAAGAGTGATTCATGCCACCACCCAACCCTCACCTGGTAAGAACGTGCTGCAGTGCCTTCCCTGATTGTCTCAAGAACATGACTTTGAACGGTAGAAGGCAACAACTCCATGTAAGAAGAATATCCGACGATGCCTCCGATGACCACTGAGAGTAGAACAATGGCTACGACCGCCGCGGCTAATCTATTGTTACGTCGTAGGCTCACGAAGCCAAGGAAAATAACTGCCGCTGCCAGCCCCAGCCAAGCACTTCGGGAAAGGCAAACAATAAGGTTAAAAGCAAAAAGTAGAGTGACAACACCGTAGAGAACTTTCATCCTTGGTGTTTTTTCTGCTAAAGACAAGGCACAGCAAACAGGAAACAAATATAGCAAGAAACCACCATAGTCAGAACTATTAACAAAAATTGAAGTTACGATGTCAAATCCTCCTAACCGAATCCGTCTCAACATGCCTCCAACCCTCAATTGGGCATATCCGGGACCAGCAAAAAGAGAAACGAAATCTGATCGCAAATACCTTTCGATCACTCCCAACCCCCCTAAATACTGTAATGTGCCTATTGCAGCGACAATGGCAGAGACCCCGACAAGTATGTTGACCAACTTCCGCAGTTGGTCTCTAGTTCTGATATTGTTGGTAACCACAAAATACAGTAAGAACAAATCAACCACATTTGGAATAGTTCCTTTCAGGTGCTCTCTCATATCAGACGTGTACAATGTCGAAAGGAAAGCTACCAGTATAAAAAGGACAATCCACAAATTGAGAGGGGAAGAAGCAAAAGAGAATCGGCGCGACCCAACCACTCTCAAAACGGTAATTGCAAATAGAAGCTTAACCAGCACCTGACACACCGAGAAAGTGTATGGGCTACCGAAGAAGGCCATTGGGAAAAGTTGAAAGGGAATCAGAGCAACGAGTATGTACAATCCCCATAGAGGGCGAAAAAAGAAGATGAGAGAAATGGGGACTCCAAATACCATGACCAAAAGTAGCTTATTGTCCACCACAGCGTAGATGGACAGCAAGGACAAGAAAACAGCCAATGACACCCAGGCCAGACCAATTAACCGGTTGTCGTTCCTGAGTCCTTCAAAGTAAGCTTTCATATTCCTCATAAATCTTTTGGGCGGCTTTCCCCCAGGAGTAATCTGTAGCATATCGAATCATCTTTTCTGTATCCCATTTCATTGTAATTGCCTTGCGGATTGCTTCTGCTAAAGCCCTCGAATTTGCTGGTTCCACTAGGAGGCTGCTGAGAAACCACTTTGAAATATGACTGATGTCAAGACCAACGCTTAATTTTTCCAGCGAAAGTGGTAGACTTGACTCATAATTTCAGCGTTTTGCTAGCACACCCTTCACAAACTCTTCGAACTCGGTGCCCCTAACAGTCCGTACAAGCTCTCGCCAGTTATCAACGAAATCCGATAGTCTCATAGGTGTGATCTTGAGCAAATCTGAGTGCACAGGCACCGGCCGCACTCCCAGATAGCCGAACAGCTTGTTCAGAGTATTCTGCTGACACTCTGGCCTTAGGAGATCATTTTCATACACGATTGGGAAATAAGGTATATCCTTCAGTATTCTCCTCTCAAGCCTAAGATAGCTTTTTCGTTCCCTCATCTTCGCAATTACGCCAGCGCAGTTCACGCGGATGGGTTCAAGTACGAGCGGACCATCTGCCAATCGGTACTGATAAGCATTCCTGTGCTCCGCAACAATACCCGAAAGCACCTGCCGCAGCATATTCCACCGACTCAAGTACACGATTCGCCAACCCTCACCCACCAAATTGCTCACGAACCTGCCTGGGTAGTGCAACTTCTGCCCTCTCGTAAGTTGATAGATCTTCAGTTTAAAACCGTAAACACTCTTCCTGCATAGCTTAGCCCGTCCAAGCACAAAGGATGCTGGTAAGAGAATCTCCCGGGCCAAGATTTCTTCCTCGCAACAAATGGATGGATGGCACTGAATTAGACTACGCAGTAAGTCACTTCCAGTCCTACCCTGAGCAAATATGACAAACTTTGTCTGATCTCGGATTTCCCGTGAACTTAGCAGTGCTTGGTAGGCGCGGAGCTCCTTGACCCTGGTACGCACCCAGCTTCCCACGGGCCTAACGTGAAGCGCGCTGCCTAAAAGCCGATGCATGCCTGTCCCCATCGATTCATGGGTCGAGGTACCCCAACTGGAGCTCGCTGCATCATATTTCGGATAGCTTAGTGCGCTCATAGACCAACCTCCTTCCTTGTTTCCCTCTACTTATGTGACGTAAACCCTAATTAGTCGCACACTATTTCGCCGCCCCCCAACAGGCCGGCGTCATTTATTGATCCATCGCACCCAAAAATACATCACGCGGCATGCAATTTGCCCGTAACTGTAGATACCCACAGGCTTTACGCCCGTGGTCCTCAGCGTATTTTGTGATAGAAGCTTAACCAGCACCTGACACACCGAAAAGGTGTACGAGCTACCAAAGAAAGCCATCGGGAAAAGCTGAAAGGGAATCAAAGCAACAAGTATGTACAATCCCCACAGAGGGCGAAGAAAGAAAATGAGAGAAATGGGGACTGCAAATACCATGGCCAAAAGTAGCTTATTGTCCACCACAGCGTAGATGGACAACAAGGACAAGAAAACAGCCAATAACACCCAGGCTACACCAATTAACCGGTTATCGTTCCTGAGTCTTTCAAAGTACGCTTTCATATTCCTCATAAATCTTTTGGGCGGCTTTGCTCCAGGAGTAATCTGTAGCATACCGAATCATCTTTTCTGTATCCCATTTCATTGTAATCGCGTTGCGCATTGCTTCTGCTAAAGCCCTCGAATTTGCTGGTTCCACTAGTAGTCCCACAGAACCATCTTTGATGAGCTCTGGGATTCCCCCAACTCTAGTAGCAACTACTGGTCTGCCACAGGCCAACGCCTCCAGCAAAACAATGCCGAATCCCTCATTCAGACTGGGGAGAACAAACACGTCACACGCATTCATCCACAGCGGAATCTCGTCATGTGGTCTCTCCCCAACAAAACAGGTACTATTAGCTAACCCCAAACTTTTGACTTCCGCCTCAAGCTCGGGTCTCATGGAGCCAGCTCCCACAATCGCAAGAAGTAACCATTGCTTTCTACCACACAATTGCGAGAAGGCTTTGATCAGGTAATGAATTCCTTTCACTTCATTTAGATTCGCCACAGAAAGAACAACTGGCTCCCTTGCTGGAAATCCCAAGCGACTTCTGGCCATAAATTTATCCATTGGCTTAAATTGCATGGTATCCACTCCATTACCAATCACCACCACCTTATCCGGCTGGACCCCCATGGTCAAGACTTTTGCCTTCAAATCGTTGCTGACGGCGATCACACGATTTGAGTTCCTTAGGGCAACAGATATTCTCTTCCTATCTGGAACAAACTGTGGTCGAATGTTGATATCGGACCCATGCACGGTCAATATAAACGGTTTGCTCAGCCACTTTGATAACAGAACCCCTACATATCCCATTTCGTGTGCGAAATGAGCGTGGATCAGGTCTATTTCTATGTTGTTCCTGGAAATACACCGCCACACAGATAGGAATATCGCATAAGCATTCAGGTAGTTCCCCAACCTGGGAAAGTCAAAGTAACGAGGTCTAAAGCAATTCACCCCGTTCAGACTACTATGGTGTGGAATACGGGAAATGGTTTCTCGAATGCGCCTGAACTTCTTCCTGGGCAACGGAACAGCAACCGGCGAAATGACTGTGACATGTGCAATCTTCGCCAGTTTTTCCGCTTGCTCTAATACGAAGATTCCTCGGCTGGGGCGTGTGGTGTCAGGAAAGTATCCGGATAGGACAAGCACTCTTCTCATCACTGGGTATCCCCACTTTCCAACAAAGCTGTATCTCCTGTTCTCGGCCAATGTTAATAGGCTGACGCGGTGATAACCAGGTAGCGGTCAGGCTGTCTCCAGAGTACCTGACGGCGATACTTTCAATCCCCCCCAGAGGGTTCAACCGCGCCAACAAGGAAGACCCGTAGCAAGTCCCTCGTACGCCTCGCAAAAAGCTACCCGCGGACTATGCGGCGAAGTCTACCTGCTGCTACTCTGCCGATAACCAAAGGGTCGATCCGAGGAACTAAGCCAATTAGTTCCCACGCGTACCCATCACCTGTTCGCTGACGCCCCAGATCGAACAAGCGCCTGCATGCGTCCCTGCGGATTACTCGTTTCTCAGCCGCTGACAGTGCATTGTCAATAACACTGGCTTGATACAGTCTATAGATCAGGTTCGCAACCTGACGCACGTCGTTGAGACTCTGGAATTGCTCGCCCCACAGATGTTGAACCAGCCGCATCGGGACATCCTCACCCAAAACTTCAGATATCATGAGGTGGCTTATTCTGATACTATTGTTCCACTGCTGGGTATGGTGCGCTCGTGTGACACAGGATTCGTGCCTTCTAAGACGCAACAACACGTCTGGTAGATTAGACAAACATGTCGTGTGGCTCAGGCGCCGCCAGAGATCGTAATCTTCCGCGTGTACCATATCAGCACTGTACCCGCCGACCTGACTCACTACTTCTCGCCTTATCATCACCGTTGGATGCGCAATAGGGTCGGCGAAGAACAGACGCCATGCAATAACCCCGTGTTCGGTGGGGAATCGCCATACATGGGACGGGTTTCCAGCGCCATCAATCACCTGCACCGCAGAGCCCACGACACCAATTTCGGGATGCACATTTAGGAAATCCACCTGCCGAGCTAGGCGTTCCGGCAGACTGACGTCATCGGCATCCATGCGCGCAATATATGGGCTACGGGCAAGTGACAGTCCATGGTTAAGCGAATCAATCAAGCCAATGTTTTGACCGTTTTCAAAATAACGAATTCGAGCATCATGATACGATTGTATTATGCCGGCACTGCGATCCGTAGAACCATCATTGATGATAATAAACTCGAAGTCAGTGAACTGTTGGTGCAAGATGGAATTGATTGCTTCTTGCAGGTAGGTTTCACCGTTGTACACGGACATGAGGACACTTACCCTCGCCACACCGCCGCCCCCTTGACTTCCAGATTGATATTGGAGAAAATCTCACGGAAACGCCCCCCATAGGTGTGATCTCGAATAACTCGTTTGTAACCGGCTTCAGCTATGGTTTCACGGTCCTCACTGTGCTCGAGATAGTAGACAATTTTGTCTGCCAGATCATCTGGATTATGGTAGACAACGATCTCTTTGCCAATCTCGAAGTACTCTCCTAAACCCTGTGCTGGACCGGTGATTAAGAAGCCACGGCAAGCCGGCACCTCGAAGTTTCTCCCCTTGATGTTATCTATCCCTGTCACATTATTATTCAGGCACAAGTTGATCTTGCTACGCCCGTAGATCTCCACAACCTTCTGGTACGGAACGTACCCCCCAGCCGGTGACGAACCAAATAGAGTAAACCAGAGGCCTCGTTTCCAAAGCCATCGCCGCCGATGAGGCCACCCCCTTCCAAAGACCACGACGTTTAAGCCTCGCTTCCATAGATAATTGATGACCTCCTGCCGTGGCCCGTAATTCTGGCCAACAAAGGATAGATCATACAGATACCCTTCAGGGCTGGGGTGATAAATCTGTGGGTTGCATCCCCACTGACTCACGATTACGTTTGGCTGTCCTGCCGCCCGGTAATCCGGAATCGCGTCCTTGCAGGTGGTGATGCAGTAATCAAAATGCGGCGCATAGCGCTGCATGTATCCGGTTCGGAATCTCCAGTGATCATCGCAACCCCAAGAGACCAGCGTCGTGAGTTCTCTAACGTTGTCCAACGCCTCAGGATTGATTTCATCTTTGTGCAGGACAACAAAGGTGATTTCTGGACGCTCTTTTTCAAGTACGGAAATGAACTCAGCGTTGACATCCCGTCCTTGATGTTCAATGATATCAAAGTGAAAGTCAATTACTTCCAGCTCCTTCATATGCCGTAGAGTATCCCCCAGGTTCACTTCCTCAAAGCTTGGACCTCGATCTATACATCCGTAATCGTAACAAAGTGCACAATAAAGAACTTTCATCGAAGTATCGCCTCCGCATAAGGCTGCATAGCTTCTTTAGAAGAGCACCCGGAATGTGGTGCCGGGGTACGGATTGCGCTCTCTTTATCCAAGATATCCCCGCTCCAGGAGTAGAGAACTCGTAACAACTTCATTTTTTGCGGGCGCGAATGTGCAAACCGTACGCTAACAGTTTTTGAGAGCCTTGGTCATGCCGAGATAGTCGCCTCAGCAATCTCAGTATGATGTGCATCGCACCTCGCTCAAACCAACTTGGGCTTATCCTGCTGTACTTCTTACCACTCGAAGGCAAACGTCTCAACTCTTGGGCCAAGTACTCAAAATAGTTACCATTCCACTGCATGTCCTCAATGTGAAATCCCAACTCGCTAAGCCAGTATTCGTAGAAATATCGGCTGTAGCCAGTGTAGTAGAAATACGGTGAAAAATGGGTTAATGAACAAAAGGGGGCAGTTACAATCAGCATACCACCACGTTTAAGAAGACGAGCCAGTTCACCCAGAGCACGAATAGGATCGGGAAGGTGCTCTAACACCTCAATACACATTGTGACATCAAACGAACCATCGGGTTCGGGAATACTCGTAATGTCGCATACAATATCCAGGTGGGACTGATCCCAAATTCCCTTTTGTAAGCCAGCACCATCGCCCCGTCCATCGTACCTGGCAAAATCCTGACTCACATAATCAAGGTGGGCACAAAACCGCTTGTACTGTTGTTCGCCCGCACCGGCATCCAGAATGCGCTGTCCGGGGGGGATGCCCGCCAATGTATTCTTTAACCATGCATGGCGGTTCGCCTTGTTTTGCAGACCACACTGGTTTGCCTTACCTAACGTAAGCTCAAGGAGCTGGGGTACTACCTTACTTTTTAGGTAACTCAGAAGATTGAACACGTCAACACTCATGGCTTCTTCTTGAAGTGAAATAGGCCACAGCCATAGGAGGCACCGGCGAGATCACTGGGCTCTATATCTTGTCTAAATGTACCGT
Organism: Candidatus Aerophobus profundus SCGC AAA252-L23; assembly: GCA_000402295.1. Classification (GTDB taxonomy): domain Bacteria; phylum Aerophobota; class Aerophobia; order Aerophobales; family Aerophobaceae; genus Aerophobus; species Aerophobus profundus. The sequence continues at coordinate 9,959 of AQRW01000190.1, read as the reverse complement.
CATCGTCGATGCCCGAGAAATGAATGAGTTTCAAGTCGTAGAAGTAATCCAAGATTTGCTGTGGTGAATGAATACGATGGGCATTAAAACAGACACGCGGTTTTCCAACTGGAACAGCGAAATACAGATTGCCCTGCGGCGCAAGGGCACGCGCCAGCTCCCGCGTGCCCTTCTGTGTACCCTGGGGATCCAGGGAATCACCGTAACGGCCCAATCCTATGTGTTCAGCCACATGCAAGCAAGAAAGTGAACCAATTGAGTTGTCCCCGAAAGGTAGGGCAAGGATATTGCCTGGTATCGAATTGAGGTTCTCTAAGTTGACAATTAGGGGACGAATATCAACAAAACTCACTCTGGTAATTGCGGTCAGCATACCAACAAAAATAGCCCGGGACCCCACGTCTACATGATTTGGTGTATTAGAGGCTTTGATCGCTTTGAATGCCCAAATATCCTGATAGAAATAATGGGTATCGAAAGCAGTGGTGGCAGTGCGATCGTACAGGCAAGGATACGCATTCCCCATCAACAGTGGCTCACTATTTGTCTTATTTGAGTAAACACGCCAATCACGCCAGAATTGCACATAGCTCTTTAGGCCTGACATTGTTTTTCCTAGGTCGAGGATTGGGAACAACAACTTTTCCATCAACATGTTGATTCATTTGCCCCACTTGGTAAGGGATGAAACCTCGCGTATACGTCACCCCATAACAAGTTGTCTGCAATATGCCCCAAGCCACTCAGCAACTTATCTGCATTAATCCAGCAAGACAAGACTAATACCGGGGCCTCCCCTAATGCATAGTTGAATTCAACATCTCCCAACGATGACAGGTAATCCATACAGAGCTCAGCATCACTAATAAACTCTTTTGTGAACTCAAAAGAGAGGATTGGAATTGAAGAAGAAAGACCTTGTAATGCCTGATATTCAAATCCTTCCACATCTATCTTACAAAATGTGGGCACTCCAAACTTTTGCATCAGAATATCCAGGGTTGTCACGGATACATCCACTATGGACTCCCAGCTGTAATCGCGAAATCTACCAGTCTTCCACTTTTCAGAGAAAGTAGCAATTGTACTTGCAGATTCACAAAGATAAAGGGGCATGATGCCCGGTTGTGCCGCCACTGCTTTTGGAACCACAATAACTTGGGAATTCCTATGATATTTTTCGGTCAGCATAGCTAAACACTTAGGTTGAGGCTCAACACAAACGACCCGCGCACCCAATGCAAGGAACACGTCCGTCCGATTTCCAACATTTGCCCCACATCGAAACACAAATCCCCTTGATTAATGAACTGACCGTAGAACTTTAGTACTTCGCGCCGGGATCTCTGGTTGACAAGATATTGTAGCAAAGGGTAGCGAGCAGTTCTTCTTTTGACACGCCTGACAAGCTTCGTAAGACCATGGATATGATTATACCGCATAGTATTGAATCTCAGATCTTGGTATCCGAGTTAGGTAGCGAGTAAGTCATTGTCAATCCGATCTTCATGACAATATCTCGTTGAGTAGTCTCTCTCTGTATAGATCCATATCAAAGTATCTGCGAAAAGTGCCGTACGAGCATCTTGAATAGTCACCATAATCTCCGACGATCTTTGAGATCGCCTGCTGTAATTGACTGACAGCTGGCAAAGACAATCCGCATTTGTTCCGTTGCACAAATTCACCGAGTTCCTCTATATCCAGTACTATGACCGGAATTCCTAGTCTGAGATATTCGATCAATTGACCTGATGCCCTCGAGAAGAAGTAATTGTTGAGGTTCTTCAACCGGCATGCTATGATGCCAATATCTGCTTTACTAATAGTCTCACGCATTGGTTTCAGTGTGGTTTTCTTGGGGTACACGCGGGGTTTCTTTGCCGCTTTGTCAATCAGCGGATACATATCAGCAGAGATGGACCCTTTGAAGATCAGTAGGACGTCGTCTGGCATTTTCTGATAGGCTTCCAATATTACATCACTAGACCTCTGTCGATGAATAGTCCCCAGCTGCATCACCGTAACACGCCCCTGAAATGTCCGCGACTGCCTCCTTTTAGCTTGATTTTCCGAAAACGCGTCCGCTCGTACCGAGACAGGGAGATAAAACTTGGGAATATCATGACTTCTCAAGATGGAATCAAGCACTGCAGCCCGATTTCCATCCTGCACAATTATTGAGTCACATTTGCTTATGTCCTTTTGATTTTCCTTGACTAGCCTTCGAACCCAAAATGAATCCAACCAAAGATGGTCTTTTGAGAATAGATCCTGAGACCAAAAAACAAGGCGTGTATCTTCGCCCAGAAATTTGCAGACGTAGTGTAAAGCGGAATGATCTATGGCAATCACAGTATCTATGTCACTATTCAGTAGTCTTTGGATGTTTCTCTGTATTCTATGGATTTTGTAACTGCTGAGCAGGTAATGTTTAAGGAACCGCGCCCAGACGCGCGGATGAAGAGACCTAGGCATCATAAGGCCGAGAACATGTCCTATGCTGCCGCGATCATCGCCGCCAAAATAGACCAACTCACAATGGTTCTCAATTACCCTCAGGACATCGTACGTGTGTGGGTACATCCTTTCATCGTATGGCTCGAAACCAACTACTAGAACCTTTGTCATAACCGCTTTCCCAGAAAACAAACGCTCCAGGTGTCAAGCCCGGGCTCCTGATGAGTCATCCATCCGTACGCGGCGATCATTTCCAGTTCTGCGCCAGCAAATAACTCTCTAATCTCGGGTACAAAGAAGTAACGCATACGATGGTGCTCACGAACTTCCTCAATTGTGCTGTTGTCCTTGTGTTTGATAAATAGCTCGTATTTTACGTCTACATAATTTTCATTAGGGTGGACTACAGGATCGGCTATGCGTGTCACCCGTATTTCTTCGTTCTCCATACGCTTGACTCGCACTGCCGGGCCGGTGCTCAGCACTGCTGGCCCGTACCAACAATCGAAAACGAATATGCCCCCCGGTTTCAAATGGGCTTTGGCGGTGACGAACACCGCCCGCAGATCCTCATTCGCAGTCAGGTAACTCATCACGTGAAAGGTCGAGATCACCGCATCAAAAGTCTTCTCAATCCTGATCTTACGGATATCTCCTCGTGAGAATTGTAGCCTTGAGGCTAACTCAGGTCTCACTGCACCCATTCGATTTTCTGCGTGCACAAGCATCTCAGAGCTCAAATCCACTCCATGGACTGCATACCCCATTTCTGCCAACATAACCGTGTAAGCACCGGTTCCACAGCCTAACTCGAGAATGGAATCTGCCCCTGGCAGACAGCTCTGAACCAACTGATGGAGATATCGCGTTTCACTAAGGTAATCCTTGTCTTTGTAAAGCAAATCGTAATATTGCGCATAATTGCTAAAAACTGTCAATGCATGATCTCCCTCATCACGTTTTCGATAGTCTCCACTACTCGGTCCATCTGACTATCTGTCAGGGCAAGACCGCTCGGAATATAGAACCCGCGCCGAGCGAGGCGTTCCGAAACCGGGTAGGACTCCCCGCCAAACAACCCCATTCTCCGGAAGACAGGTTGTTCGTGCATAGGCCAGAAAAACGGGCGACTGCCGACCTCACGTTCACCCAAACACCGCATCACCGCTCCAGCCTCAACAGGCACCTCGTCTCTCAATACCAGGCCGTACACCCAATAGATGTTCTCAGCATAGTCGGTGCGTGACAACGGAAGTTGCAGGCCAGGTACGTCCGTCAACAGCTCGGTGTAGCGATGTCCCATACGCCGCTTCCGAACGACGGACTGGTCCAGTTGTTCCAACTGCGCCACACCCACAGCGGCCTGGAGGTTACTCATCCGGAGATTCCAGCCTAGTTCCTCATGCACGAAACGTTTGTGCGGTTGGAAACATAAATTACGTAGAGAACGACAGCGGTCAGCCAGACCATCATCGTCAGTGACGATCATGCCCCCCTCGCCCGTGGTCATCAGTTTGTTGGGATAAAAACTGAACGTACTTATGTCACCGAAACTACCGCAAGGACGCCCCTTGTATGTCTGCCCATGCATCTCGGCGGCATCTTCAATTACGTGCAGCCCGTGCTTTTCAGCCAACACCAACGCTGGATATATGTCCACAGGTAAACCATAAATATGGACCACCATGATCGCTTTGGTTCTGGAGGTAATCCTATCCTGAATTAGACCCACATCCATATTCCATGTTTGTGGATCGCAGTCGACCAGGACTGGTGTCGCCCGAGCCCGTATGACAGCCGCCGCACACGAAATGATGGTGAAAGTCGGCAGGATCACTTCGTCGCCGGGTCCGATACTCAACGCGGCGGCGGCGGCATCCAGAGCGGCAGACCCACTATTGACAGCAATACCGTGCCTACGACCCACCCGCCTGGCAAATTGCTCCTCTAGTCGCTTAACAAACGGTCCTTCAGAGGAAACCCAGCCGGTCTCAACACATTGCCTCAGGTACTTTTTCTCGTTACCAGTGAGCAGCGGCTGGTTGACCGGTATCATATTCAGAAACGCTCCTTCTCGTCCAAACCAGTGTAAGGACCTTGCTTAACCTCCAGAAGCACGGTATCTTCTATCATCCTCAGTCCATGCCCACCGTCCACTATGAGTACCACATCACCTATCTCAAGCTCGCGGGTAGCAATCAATTCTCGACAGTTGTTGTAAATATCAATCTCGCAGCGTCCACGACGGACAGTGATTACTTCCGAAGTCCCCACGAGGCGACGCTCTAGCGGACGATGCAGATGACGTGGGATTTGACCACCTGCTGGATAAACAACGTAGCCAACCTGTTGCTTGTACTCAGGTGGGGTCAAAAAGGTAGTCTTCTCTGGGAGAAAACTCGCCCGGATAACGTAGGCCAAACAAGTCTCACCCGAGCAGATGTATTCAACTGCCTTGTTACCAAGTTGTTTACTGATCTGCGGATTATCACTTACGGTCATTTCAGAAGTTCCGATAGGCGAGCTGAGACTCTGAGCCGATGCTGGTCAAAATCAAGTTTTTCAGCGAATAGCCGTTGTGCTTCCACCCGGTGGTGATTCAAGTTCACCCGTAGACGATTTAGGGCTACTGGCATCTCAGCAAACTCATTCAAGTTTTCACCAAAGTCATAATTCATGAGTAACCTCGCATAACTTTCCTGACCGATTGAAATAGTTGGTAGACCGTATTCCATGTAAAAAGAGAATTTTCCCGAAGACAAACCGATAGCTTGGATATTCTTCTGTGTGTAGGGTGATGATAGCATCGACTTGTAGAGTACAAGACCAATGTCCGCCGAAGCCACCAGTTGCTCATATTGAGCCGCAGATAACGGTGTAGTTGACAGAAAAACATTAGGTGAGTTCAGTCTCCGAACTGCTTTAATATACTCGTTATTCGCACTGGGACGGTACCGAGTATGAACCACCAGAACAAAGTTCTTTGGCCAAGAGGTAACACTCTCCAGAAGCTCCTCTACATACGTGCATTTGCCAAAACTTCCCGAGTGCAGGACAATAACCTGTTCCTCGGAGAGATCAAACTTGCTGCGCAGATAACCAGATCTTGCAATTCTACGAGAACCTCCAGGAGCAACTGGCAAATATTCGAACTTCTCCGGCCAAAGACCATTTTCATTGGCTAACAACTCGCACACCAACGGTCTGAAACAATTATCAGATCTCCGGCCTGACTAGCCGTACGGTCGTGTTCTTTTTGCTCGATTTCAGCCCTCACCGACAATTCATCACCAAAGAAAATCTCGAAACATAGATACACCAACGACACTTTGTAGCGGTGGCCATATTGATAACCTACAATAATACCCTTGCTATCTACACCAATAATCAAGTCGTAGGCTCCCGCCGCGAACATCCGGTCGATCCGTACACGCTGCGCGTAGTCCCGCCAGCCACCCAAAGTACTGCGAATCCCACCAGACCAGATCGAGAATGCTCGGGGAAACGGATACCTTGTCACCATACCATCTATTGGTGGAAAGTTCCCGCTGTCAGGCATAGGTACATCCGCGCGAGCATCAATGCAGAGTAGAGCCTCTAGTAAGCAAGCTAGCGTTCCATTGCTCACTAAGTCAGGGTGCGGCTCAAATATAGCTATGCGCCGATGATCAAATAACTTACGGAGTTCCGCATACAAAATGGCCACTTTCGGCGGGCACTGGTCTATTGGCCCACTCGCCTTAGCCTAACAGGATCGTCGTCAAGAGGCTGGTCGCCCCAGGCTAGTGTCCTCTCGTAGCCAATATCTACCAACAAGCGCCTCCTAAAACGAAGCCAGATTTATTTAGGATCTTCATAAGTCTGGTTCAAATATCTTGTGCAATTCTCGGGGACAACACACCTTCGTAACCACTTAGCCATAAGTTTCAAATAACTCACGGAATCTTCGCCTAATTCACTGCTCCTCTCATCTTCACAGTCTGATTTGTATGCCAGAGCCTATTACGGCGGCTCTATCCAACATAGAAACTCAGTTCCTAAGAGAAGGAAAATAACGTAGACAGCCACAATTTTCATTACAAATAGCTATCCTGCAAAATGTGGAATCGCAGCGTAGGACTTAAGACGGCATGTAGCTGATGTTGTGCTCGTCCATACCAATAAGAGACTCTAATCCTCGATCGAATGGACCAATCAGGACCACATATGAAACGAGCATAGGCCCGGCCGCCCCCAAACATGCATTGCCCAGCATGTCGTAGCAGTTGGGCCCCGGATAAGCGATTTGCGCGCAGGTACGTGTAGGAATCACTAATCCCCTGGATATAAGCACGCCAACAGAAGTAGTCGGGCCTCAGCCGCGATGGAGGAATTCGATGGTGTACCCAAGCACGGGGTTCGTAAACCACTTTGTAGCCAGCATCATAAACCTTTTTGTGTAACCCGCTTTCTCCATCCCCTCGGAACCAAATCAAACGCTGATCACCCATTGCGTCGGGGTTAAATCCGGCAACTTCATAGAGCACCGATCGCCTAATCGCCATGTTGCAACCATAAACGCCCCCCGGGTATTTTAGCTCTTGCCGGTTCCTCCCCAGGTCGAGTAGGCTTAAATAACCTTGCATAGACTGGGATAACCAGTCGGGGGGTTCAGCTTCCCACTTAGGCAAAACTGCTCCGCCAACTACGGCCACGAGCCGCTCCTGGAAGGGCTCCAATATCGCTCTAAGCCAATCCGGGTGAACGATGACATCATCATCCACGTAGACCAAGATCTCACCTCGTGCCGCCCTTGCTCCAGCGTGACGGGCGTTGTGTAAACCAACCTTGGACTCCTCTACGTAACCTACATGTCGGTCCCATTCTTGCTTAAGTCCTTCAATAATCTCGCGAATTTCCCCGGTGGGCTTATTATCTACCACGATAATTTCATATTGCTCGGGCGGAAAGTCTTGCCTAAGTAGCGAGACTAAGACATCCCTCAAATACGCTGGACGCCGATAGGTAGGTACAATCACCGAAGCGAGAACGACAGATCGACCAACCCCGTTCCTGTCGCGACTAATCCGTGTCCAGTAAATACTGTCTAGCCTATGCCCCCCCTCAACTTGCAGAGGAACAACACATTCCCTGACCGCTTGGCGTACCCCTTCCGCCCAATTGTAATCGTGAAAAACCACAAGGCCGTGATCTTTGACCTTTGGTAGCCAGGTCTGCAAATCCGCTTGAACTGCTTCATAAGAGTGATCTCCATCTACAAATAGTAGACTTATTTGGCCACGGAATTGTCGGGCTACTTCCACCGACAATCCTCGCAAAGGAACGATCCACTTCTTAAGATGTGTGATGTTACAGAGAAACTCCTCCCAAGTATCTCTTGATCCCTCACTCATACCGAGGTTAGTCCATGTGTCCACAGCGTAAACCTTCCCATTATTTGAGCGGGCACCAGTTGCCAGGAAACAGGTACTGGAACCAAGATAACTCCCAATCTCTACGACGACTGGGTTTTGATCTAAACCCCGGCTTAGATCAAACAGGAGTAACCTTTCACGCTCTGTAAGATGCGTATAGATCTGAAATATTCCAGCATGCCTGCTAAGTTTAATAACCTGCTTCCTCCTTGGAGTATTCATTTCCCATGAACAGAGGGTTTCTTCCCCTTCTTGCAAGAAAAAATTGTTAACATTGCTACCGTTGGAAATAGTCTTGCCAAGGGTTCCAGAGCATCATGTAGCCATCGGAATCTTGCAGGAGACCGGCAAATTATTCGGCGGTAGACAAAGGAAAGCGTTAAGGTTATACCTACCTCGTCAATAATGACAAAGCCTTGTTGCTCCAGTAGCCGCTCATATTCATGAATTGGTCGCTCACCTATATGGTTTGTTTCTATGTCGGTTCGATCTAAACACCCTCTTAGGAGGAAACGAACACGAGAATTTAAGTGGGCGAGATTGGGAACTGACATGAGAAGATCGCTGCCCGGATTGAGAACTCGGTATATTTCCGAAAGGGCCTTGGGCTGGTCTTCAAAGGATAAGTGCTCCAACGTATCCAGAAACAGAACCACATTGAAAGAGCTGTCAGGATAAGGTAACTGACGGGCATCGCCACGCTGCACCAATTTGCTTTCGTAGTTCAGGTCAATTCCCTCAATTTCCCTACCTTTCCGGCGAAACTCTTCAACCAAAACTCCTTCGCCACAGCCAACGTCCAGAATCTTTACATCATCTGATAGTGATCCAACAAACTCCCGCACAAAAGCCATTTTGCGCAAATAGGTCGGAGTATAGGACCAATTCGGATCCAAGTTGCGGTGGTAGTCACCTGCACGGGCATACTCCCAACCACGTAGTATCTCAGGGGTCATCTTGCACCCCCGCTGGCAAATGTTCCAGATTACAAAAAGATCTGGCTGTATAAGCAACGAAATTGATGATGCGTCCCAACAACCTAAGCACAGCGGCAAACCCAGGAGAGGAAACTATATACCAGGATAGAGCATTGAGAAAAAAGTTGTTGGTGCGAATTTTTCTCCCCATGACTCTTTGCACATCTCGTCGGAGGTCGTGTCGCCATTGTATTTGCCGTTCGACACGTCGTGCCTGCTTTATCCACCAGGTCAGCTGGTCTATTGTCATCACATCTGTTCTTAGAAACGCCTTATTTGAGAAACCAAAATTACTCTCCGAATACCTTCCTCCAGCTTCGTCAATGTAGTAGCCTCGCTGGACCGCCCAATGGTAAAACTCCGTCCCAGGAAGTGGCATCAGGTTGAAGAAATAGACCCTCTCTACCTCATATTTCCGAGCAAGTCGGAAGGATTGTCTGATATCCTGTTCATCCTCCCCTGGTGAACCAATCAAGAAGAAAAGAGTCACATAAAACCCCAAATCTGTTGCGGCCGCTATGGCTGACTCAATTTGTTCACACGTCTCCCCCTTCTTGAGGTTCTGTAGGACTTTGTTACTGCCACTCTCCACACCAAAGGTAAGCGCGGTAAATCCTGCCTGTCGCATCTGCTCTAGAAGCTTGCGGTCCACATGATCAGCTCGCAACCCATCAGCCGTGAAGCAAGCATCTAGATTGTGTGCGGTAATTTGTTGACAGAAATCGCGCACCCTCGTCTTGTTGATAGCGAAATTACTATCATTGAAATAGAAATTGCGGTATCCCCTCCCTTACCAATATTGAAGCTCGTCCATCATGCCCCGCACACTCCTCTTACGCCATCTCTTACCCAGAATTCTGGGGACTCCACAAAAAATGCATTTGTAAGGGCAGCCCCGGGACGAAGCTAACTGCATGATTTGACCGTATTGTTGCAGTTTGAATCCTCCGTATGTCGGGAATGGAATCTCATCCAAATTGCTAATAAATTCTCTTTCTCCAGAAAACCTCACTCTTTCTCGCTCACGATATAGCGCTCCCTTAACCATCGATGGGGGCTTACCGCGCACTATTTGCACGATAGCAACCTCTCCTTCTCCTACAATACC
>AQRW01000189.1 GCA_000402295.1 Candidatus Aerophobus profundus SCGC AAA252-L23 | reverse complement strand
CTTGCGGCTACCACTTTTCATTCAGGATAATTTCCTCCCCCTACATGATCCCTTTTTTTCTTTATCTATAATGTTTTCCCGGAATTCTCTCATAAAAGTTTTGACACTACCATTTGTCTTTTAGCAGTTCTTTACTTCTGTGTAACAAAAGATGAGAATTTGCTCCCCTCTTGGTTACCTGGGTTACGGGAATATGGAGTTCCCGGGCTAAGATTTGTACTACCCGGGGTCCACAAAAGCCACCCTGGCAACGTCCCATGCCGGCTCTGGTTCTATACTTAACTCCGTCTACTGTCCGAGCACCTCTTCGAATAGCCTCAATAATCTCTCCTTCAGTCACTGTCTCACACCGACAGGCTACATGGGAGTAATGGGGATCCTGGGCAATGAGGGCCTGTTTTTGCGTATCAGACATCTCCCGAAACTCAGCTATCCCCGAGCGCCTGGGATTAAAATCCGGCTTTCTGATTAAATCAAGTTCCTCCCTAACTAATAGATCTCTAACGAAGTAAGCTACTGCTGGAGATGCAGTTACCCCTGAGCCACCCAGTACCACGTTGATAAACCCGGGTACTTTTTTAAAAGGCTCGATAATGTAATCACCAGTACGATCATTAAGAGGTACTAAGCCGGCAAAAGAAGTAATCACGTCCTGAACCGAAACGGAGGGAATAATCTTCCTGGCATAGCCAAATACTCTTTGAAGGCCTTGAGTGGAAGTTGTTATATCATGTTTATTCTTCCCATTTTCGGCAGTAAAACCCAATATAGTATTACTTCTTATAGGAGCTAATTCTTTCTTGGTGGGCGAAACAAAATCACCAGTTATGGGTGAGCGAACGAGATGGTAAACTAATTCACTAATTCTCTCATCTAAAATATACCTCTCTTGCTTAAGGGGTATCATGTTAAAGTCATTTTGCCCTACCATTTTAGCTATCTCGTCAGCGAACAAACCAGCGGCATTGAGGACAAATCTGGTGGTAATAGAGCCTTTGTTAGTTTCCACCACCAAAGTGTGTTTACTGCCCGGTTGGATTCCGGTAACCTTGGTATCCAGTTCAATCTGAACCCCGTTAGTCAGGGCATTTTCCGCTAAGGCAGTGACTAATCCCCAGGGAGAAACCAGGCTAGTAGTGGGAGTATACAAGGCTGCTACCACATCATCGGTTAGATTCGGCTCCATTTCCTTAAGTTCTTTAGCCTTAACAATTCTAAGACCGGGAACCTGAGCGGCATCACCTTGCTTCTTTTTTTCTTCTAATATTTTTAGATCACTTTCCCTCATCACTAGAAGAAGCTTTCCTATTCTTTCAAAGGGCACGTCTAAATCGCTGGTTAATTCATCAAACATAGCATTACCGGTTAGAACCAGCCGGTTTAATAAAGGGGCATTTTCTTCCGGAAGACCGCAGTGAATGAAAGAGTGGGTGGCCTTGGTGACCCCAAAACCTACTTCGGTCTGTTTTTCTACTAATATAATCTTCAACTTATATTTGGATAGCTCTCTGGCTACCACTGTACCCACTACCCCAGCCCCTACGATTAAAACATCGCAGTCCAAAGAGTTTTGCATTTTTGCCTCATTATCTCCGTTTCTTCCGGCGACTCCCCTTCCCTTTTGTTTTTGACCATCAACTTTTGCCGGAAAATAATGGTAGCCGCAGGTTTTGACTTCTCTGTTATGATCCGGTAGTCGCAGGCTTTAGCCTGCGTTTATTTGCGCAGCTTGAAAGCTGCGGCTACCATGGCCTCTTTGCGCAAGTTAAAACTTGCGGCTACCAGGATAGACACAGGTTACTACTAATAATAACCAAAGTCATCAATGGCTTTTTTCATCAGGGAGACATTATAAGGAGGAGACATTGGCGGGATCTCGCATCCCGGCATTAACATATAGCCTCGTGGGGCATACTTGGCTTTTTCAATAGCCTCCTGGCAAAGTTTATATATCTCCTGAGGTGTCCCGTTTTGAAAAATTGCTGGGTCTATGTTACCGGCAATAATACATTTATCACCAAAGTATTTTATGGCGGTAGTAAGATCTACCTGATCACCAAAACTAACAATTCCCGGATTCCCCATAGGCACCTGGGCCCAATAGGGGAGGTTCAAATTTTGTTCGCCGCAAATGTGGTATAGGATGTGCTTAATCCCCAGGGCCAATGTCTTCTCACTGACTTCTTTCAGATAAGGAAGAACAAACTTTTCAAACTGCTGGGGAGCGAGAATTTGGTTAGCGGCCAGCGGCTCCCAGATCTTGGGCATTACTCGCTTAGCTCCAAAGGTATCCACCCAGTATTGAATCACCTCAATGATGTGATCGGTAGCCAGGCGGAGCAGCTTATGGGCTAATTCCGGTCTTCTGATTATCCAACGGGATAGCCTTTCTATTGGGCAGATATTGCCAGCTATGGTGAAATTACCTCCCAGGACAATACTAATAGGCAGGTCAAACTCTTCCTGCAGTCTGGAGAATTCCATAGCCATAGGGAGCATGCCATCTTTCTTTACATTAGGCAGTCTCAGTTTTTCAATATCTTCTTCTGATTGCACGGCGAAACTGCCATGAGAGGGAGCTTGTTCCCATTCACTACTGGGAAATTCAATTTCTCCTCCAAATTCCCAGCCACCATAGGAGGCATAGCCAAACTCTGGTATACCGTCGAAACCATATTGCTCAAAGGTCCAAAGCTGGGCCATAAAGCTCATTTTTGGATCGTTATAGATACTGGCCAGAGGATAGCCCACATTTTTGGCGCAAAAACCCAGAAGAAAGGGATAAAGAGGAATCCGGTCTGGTTTTTCACCATTCAACAGGGCTTCTATCCGCTGCCGGGACATTATGGTACCTTTACTTAATTTCATATCAATTATACCAGCCAAAATCGTTAACTGCTTTGCTCATAGCCAATACGTTCTCATGAGGGGACATGGGAGGAAGTCCACACCCTGGTGCTAGTATAAATCCTCCGGGTGCTTTCTTTCCTTTTTCAATAGCTATCTTACAGAGTTTATAGACCTGCTCGGGAGTTCCGGCCTGGAATACAGCCGGCTCAATATTGCCCAAGATGATGTCTTCAGGGAAGTATTTTCCCGCTACTTCAAGATCTACCTCATGCCCAAAACTGAGGACAGCGGGATGAGCCCATAAAGAAGCCAGCTCAGCTAAATAGGGCAAATTTAGGTTTTG
>AQRW01000188.1 GCA_000402295.1 Candidatus Aerophobus profundus SCGC AAA252-L23 | reverse complement strand
CCGGATCATAACCGAGGAGTCAAAGCCTGCGGCTACCGGATCATAACCGAGGAGCCTGCGGCTACCCTATCTCCACAGATTTGCTTCTACGGTGATTCAAACAGACCCTTGATAGTCAGTTGTTTGTCGTGGGCCATCCGGAATTGATAAGTTACCATTATTTCTTTCTCATTGATAGCCTGGGCCGGGATCTCCAGATCCCATCGCAACAGACCCTTGGACAATTTCGTTCTTCGATATTCCGGGTCCGAGCTGATTTCTGGTTTAGCTTCCAGCAACTTCACTTGAACCGACCCATCGGGACTGTAAGGCATACGATCCTCCAACTTAAGTGGGATAGCTTTTTCCCCGTAGTTGGATATGATCAATTTGTAGGCAAATTCAGAGACTTGATTGCCTCCCTCTATGTGTTCGGTTTTGCGTATCAGTTCCTTGACTACCTGTACCTGGGGATCAACCCCGAATCCGGCTCCGAATTCCTCACCACTGGCTATCAGTTTGATGCTTCCCCGTCCTACGAACTCACCGTTAAGATAAGCATTGTAGGAGCCCGGTAGGAAAACATAAGGGGTAGTGTTCTTAGCCGAAGTTTCTTCGTAGACAAAATCAGTTAGTACAGGAGCGGCACTGTGGGTGAAGTGAGCAGGTAAGCGCACCGCGGCAATCTGCAAAATTTGCTCATCGGTCCGGCTGGCAAGATTGACTGAGTGAGCTAACTGGTAGGTAACGCTTACCCCTTCCAGACGCATGATTTTTTTCTTCCCGGCCCTCAACACATCGGTTTTCTGGGTTAGCTCCAATACCTGTTCCTCGCCGGCGAAAACGTTCAACATATTGGAAAGCTCAGGTGAAGGAGCGACTTCCTTTTGCACGGCGGAACGTCGCTTCTCGAATTGCCCCAGAGTGTCTTCCAGCTCTTCCACTTTCAATACTCTTTTAGGTCCCAGGGCTATCTCCAGAGGTTCAATTATCGGAGGTTCAGCGGTAAGGGTGGGCTGAGCGGTGGAAAGCGTCAACTGCACTGCACTCCAGTCTTCCCCGCTCATCTGTCTGACAATGGCATTGTACTCTACACTTACCGAGTGGCGTTCCTCATCTGAACGTAAATTGTACTGAGGATACCAACTTACTCCACTTACCAAATAACGTAAACTGATAATTAACGGTTGGTCGGTATCCTTGGTCAGATATACCAGGGCTTCCCTTTGCATTTGACTGTAGCCGGCGGCCAGTTCGGCCCGTTTACGCTTCAGAAGATCAATCTGCTTTGAAGTCTCTTCTTTCTCCCCTTGTAGTTTTAGACTTTCTTGCAAAAACTGCTCATGTTTGCCCAGACCATACTCGGTGAGTTGTCTCAGTTCTTCAAAATTCAAGACTCCTTTTTGAAGTTCCATCTCGGCCGTACTGGCGGTAAATTGCTCCAATTTGCTGATGATTTTTTCCTTGACTTGAAGTAATTGCTGGTGAGCTGCCAGTTCTTTTAATTGCTGCTCCAGCTCAGCAATCTTCTCGTCTATAGCCTGAACTTCCGGACGTATCTCTCCTCTAATTGCCCTGGTTCGATAAGTGAGAGAATGAACTCGGCTATTCCCTTTTGATTCAGCAGATAAACTGGCCGGAATGATCTTAGCTGGTAGATTGGTAACTGCAATTTCCAGAGGACCACTCGGTCCCTGAACTGTTATAGTACGGGTAACCAGGGCCTGATCCCGATAAACGGTTACCTCAGTCACCTCCCCTTCGGTGATCTGGGTGGCCCAAGCTACCCCAGTTATAAAAGTCACCACCAAAGTCATAGTCAAACAGATTGCCGGTATCATCCTATTCATAGTGATTACCTCCCATTTTATTACCACCTCAAAATTTCGAATGACTCAATCATATAAAAACTCACTGGTACTCCTCTTTAGTCAATCTCAAAGAGCTCCCTGGCATTGTTTTGAGTAATCCTCTCTATCTCGGCGAAGGAAACTTGGTGAAGGGAAGAAAGCTTCCGCAATATAAATTTCAAAAAGGCAGGCTCATTACGCTGACCGCGCCTATCCTGGGGTGATAGATAAGGACAGTCCGTCTCTACCAAAAGACGATTCAAAGGAATAAGACTAACTATATAACGTAAATGTGAAGCTCGGAGGAAAGTGACGGGTCCAGCCAGAGAGATGTATAATCCCAGAGCAAGATACTTTTCCAAAAGCTCTTCTCCTCCAGAAAAGCAGTGCATAACACCCCGATGAATATCTTCCTCCTTGAGAATCTCCCAGACTTCTTCTCTGGCCTCTCGGCTGTGAATGATCACCGGAACATTTAGTTTTTTGGCTAACCTCAGTTGTTTTCTGAACACCTCTCTTTGCGCCCCTGAGGGAGAATTCATATAATGGTAATCTAAACCTATTTCCCCCACAGCCAGAATTTTCTCCTCCTGAGAAACAGCGGACAATATTTCTTCCAGTTCATCGTAGCGGGAGGCATCATGAGGATGAATCCCTACTGATCCCCAAAGTCCTTGAAGGGAAGCCAGTTCCTCACGAAAAATTTCTAATTCCCCAGGAGTGGAAAGAACACACATAATTTCAGTGACACCACTTTTCCGAGCTCGGTCAATCACTTCAATTCTATCCTTATCGAACCGAGCATCGGTCGGGTGGGCGTGACTGTCAAACATTTTTTCCCTCACAAAACCTATTTCTTAAGCAGCCTCGTTTTCTTGTCTTTAACGGGCAGAAAATATCTCTGCTCAAACTTACCATATTAGACCTTCATTTTTTGTCAACCAACTTCTGCACAAGTTTTAAGCTGCGTAAATAAACGCAGGCTAAAGCCTGCGGCTACCAAAACCAGATTGCCACGCTTCGCTCGCAATGACACACTGACGAACGCAGGCTAAAGCCTGCGGCTACCGGATCATAACTGGGAGGCTAAAGCCTCCTCTACACGGACTGGCTTGCGGCTACCCTTTCTTTGGGCAAAGCTTGGTTGACAGAAAGATGAAGAGTTGATATGCTAAAATTGGAAGAAGGGAAAATTATCAAAACTAAGAGCTTAAGATTTTCCCAATTTAATTCAAATAAGGAGACTACATGATGACCCCTCGGGAAAGAATAAGAAAAGCTATAAACCATTTGGAAACCGATATTATTCCCCTCGATATTGGTGCTACCGACATAACTAGTATGAGCGTGAACACGTATGCCAAATTGAGAAAAGCGCTGGGCCTGCCTTCTCAGCCGCCAAAGATACGTGAACCTCTTCAGATGTTAGCTCAGATAGATATGGATTTCATAGAGAAACTGGGAATAGATACCGTAGCCTTAGATTTTCCGACCACTATGTTTGGCTTCAAAAACAAAAACTGGAAACCCTGGCAGCTCTTCGATGGCACCAAGGTGTTAATACCCAGAGATTTTGTTACTACATCCGATAGTGAAGGAAACATCTTTTTATACCCCCAGGGAGATGCTTCCGTTGCTCCCAGCGGGAAAATGCCGCGAGGAGGCTTTTACTTTGATCCTCTGGTTCGTCAAGAACCGATTGATCAAAAGCATCTGGATCCACAGGAGTGGGTAGAGAACCAGTATTCATTACTCACCGAAGAAGATCTCGGTTATCTGGAGAAAACAGTGGACCATTTATACAAAAACACTGATCTGGCCATAGTGAACTGCTTTGGCCAGGGTGGATTTGGAGATATCGCTCTGGTTCCCGGACCGGGAGTTAAACACCCCAAGGGAATTCGAGATCCCCAGGAGTGGTATGTGGCCCACCTGGAACATCCCGATTATATCAAGGGAATTTTTGAACTACAGTGCCGGATAGCCCTTAAGAACCTGGAGCTCCTTTATCAAGCCGTGGGAGATAAGATTGAGGCCATTGTGGTAAGTGGGACGGATTTTGGCACTCAAAAGGCTTCTTTCATTTCCCCTAAGACCTACCGAGAAATATACAAGCCATTTCACCAAAGGCTAAATGATTGGATTCATCGGCATACTCAGTGGAAAGTTTTTTATCACACCTGCGGTTCTGTTATTTCTCTTCTGGATGACCTGGTGGAAGTCGGGGTAGACATCTTAAATCCCGTGCAGTGTTCGGCCGAAGGAATGGAAGCGGAAGGACTGAAGAGCAAATATGGCGATCAACTCATCTTTTGGGGTGGGGGTGTGGATACCCAAAAAACCCTGCCTTTTGGCACCGCAGCTCAGGTAAAAAGAGAAGTTGAGGAGAGATGCCATACCTTGGGTCGCGGAGGAGGCTTTGTTTTCGCGGCCATTCACAACATTCAACCCCAGACTCCGGTAGAAAATCTGCTGGCTATGTTTGAAGTATTAGGCAGACTCTGAGACCCCCAATTAACCATTAATTGTTTCATCAAGTGACCGACGACGAAAAACAAGCGCAACCTAAAGGTTGCGGCTACCCTTAGGAAATCTGAACTATTACCGTATGTTTAAGCTTACCTACGTCTATCATAATTTTAACTCGGGAGCCAACATTCCGGAGAATAAAAGTCTGGGATTACCCATAATCTAAAAAACAAAGAGAGGGGATATTACAAATGAAAATCTTACCTTTATTACCCGCGGCTATGATTGCTGTTAAAGATTGTCTGGCAGTTAAACCAGGAGAGAGAGCTCTGGTGGTAACCGATACCAATAAAATTGACCTAGCCAGAACTTTTCTCTCAGTCCTACATACCCTGGGTGCAGACGCTACTCTTAGCTTAATGACCCCGAGACGATATAACGGGGAAGAACCCCCGGCCAGTGTTATCGCCGCTATGAAAGCCAGTCAAGTAGTCTTTATCACCACCACCAAGTCCCTTTCCCACACCAAAGCTCGTATGGCCGCTTCAGAGACTGGTGCCCGTATAGCCAGTATGCCAGGCATCACCGAGGATATGATAACCATTGGCGGAATGACCGCCGATTATCAGAAAATATCAGAACTTTCCTGGAAGTTAACCAGGCTCCTGGATAAAGCTAAAACAGTTGAAATCACCACCTCGGCCGGTACAAATCTGATTATGAGCGTGGAAGGAAGAAAACCCGTTACTCCTCCTGATGACGGTTTGTACAATCAGCCTGGACGTTGGGGTAATCTCCCCGCCGGGGAAGCCTATATCGCTCCAGTGGAGGAATCCGTACAGGGAGTGGCCGTGATTGACGGTTCTATGGCCCCTATTGGACTTCTGCACCAGCCCATTAGATTGCAAATTGAGAAAGGCCGAGCAGTAGCCATTGAGGGTGGAGTAGAAGCAACTACCCTGAGACAATTTCTGGAAGAGATTCAAGATTCCAATGCCTGCAGGGTGGGCGAGCTTGGATTTGGAACCAACGAAAAAGCCCGATTAACCGGGAACGTATTGGAGGATGAAAAAGTTTTGAAAACCATCCACCTTGCTCTGGGGATGAATATAGATTTTGGAGGTAAGATAGACAGCAAGACCCACAATGATGGAGTAATTCTCGAACCAACGGTAAAATTCGACGGTCAGGTAATCATGGAAACTGGAGACATCATTGTGTAAATTTTTGGAAGAATTAATTCTTCAGCAAAAAAGCTGATAGATTAATGAAAAGCATTATTTCTTTTCTAACCCGGTTTGGAAATGTACGCCGCCTCTTGGGTAGCAGAGGAACCTTATGGATAGGAATAGGGATGTTCTCTTCATTCATTTTAGCCGGGACGGAATACATAATTGCTCTGCTCATAGTAGTCTTTCTCTTCACTTTTGGATTGGTTGACTCGTCTCAAATCCCCTCCTGGTTGTTCTTTGACGTCAAAACGATATCCCCCACTATAATTTGGTTAATTCTTCTTCTGGTGGGAGTTCTAAGGGCAGTTGCCGAATTGATCTCCCGACAAACCAGTCATGTGATTTTGGAGTTCGTCCAAGCCCGTCTCAAAATGATTCAGGGCTACCAAATGCTTATAGCAGAGAAAGAACAGACCACTTCTCTCAGCCAGATTAACACACGGATGGGAGAATCCTTCCCCAGAGCTTCTGATTACATCTTTCATTTCGCTGAATTAATTTCCAAGCTAACTCAAATAGTAGTTCTGAGTGCCGGTATGTTCTATCTTGCCTGGCAGGAAAGTCTGGTAGGTATTTTGTGCTTAAGTACCGCCGGACTGATTATTTTTAAGCTCAGTGGACTTTTGACTCACCTATCGGCAAAAATTCTTCAACTGAGAGCCCAATTTGAAAAGACCCTGGTTCGCATTTGCCGAAATTGGCTGCTAATAAGAATTTTGCACTTACGGAACCGAGAATATCGAGTTTATATGGATTCGGTTTTGACTTATTTTAAATCTGGTAAGAAAGCTTTTTTTTTACGAAATATCTCCGGCGTATTGCCGCCCTTCCTGGGAATTTTAGCTATTGTCGTGATTATTCTTACCAGTGTTAAATATTTTAAAACATCCTCTCTGGTACTGGTTGCATTCATTTACCTATTTATGAGATTCACTCGAGCAGCCGTTATGGCTACCGATCACGTGGGGGCATTGAACCATTTTCAGGCCCAGTTTAAAGAGTCTCTGGGGATGTTTTCCTCATTATCAGCGGATGATCTAACAGTTGCCCTTCGCCCCGAACAAGCCATAAACCTGTTCAAAAAGGATAAAAATCTGGATTATGTCGGAATTACCGAAACACCCCCTCCGGATATTTCTCCAGAGACTAAGGGAGATATGTCTCCCGATATTACGGTCTGTAATGTTACTTTTTCCTGGCCGGAAATGAAAGATCCGGTTTTCAGAAATCTATCCCTGAGAATCCCCGCCGGTTCACAATTTGGTATTGTTGGCCCCAATGGTAGTGGGAAGAGTACTCTTCTGGGAATTATTCTGGGAGTACTAAAACCTTCTGCCGGATATGTGCTTATTAACGGAGTTAGATGTGCAGAATACGTTAAGAAATCCCATTTTATTGGCTATGTGGGAGAAGATCCCTATTTAATTCACGGATCTATCCGGGAAAATCTAATTTATGGGATAAAGGAAGAGGTCAGTGATAAAGACATCTGGAATGTTTTGGAAATGGTACGATTAGATTCAGTAGCTAAAAATGTCACTGGTGGCCTGAAATATATGATTCAGGAAGACGGACAAGGACTCTCTTCGGGACAAAAACAGCGGCTGGCTCTCGCCCGGGCTTTCCTGCGAAAACCGCGGCTTTTGGTATTGGATGAAGCTTCGGCTAATCTCGATAAAACGGCTGAAGAGGAAATAGCCAACATCCTTAAACAGATGGTGGGGCATTGTACTACCATTATCGTTTCTCATAAGCCCGGAATTCTCAAGGGAGTTGAGCATATTCTTGATCTTGGATTTCTTCGTAACGGAAAATTGAGTTAATCCGCAAAACGGGAGGCTAAAGCCTCCCCTACCCGAGGTGGAATTGCTCATCGTTTGGGTAGGGAAGCTTTTAAGCTGCGCAAAAGAGACACGGTAGCCGCAGGCTTTAGCCTGCGTTTGTTTGCCTAACTTAAAACCTGCGACTACCAATTATAAAAAAATGAACAAGAGAAAAAAATGCCGCGGTCCCAAAGGTATAAAGTATATCTCTCTTCACGAATCCCGGGGTTATTATGAGGCGGCTAAGCGCTACATAATAGGTCTCAAGAACTATGGGATTCCTCTTACCTGGACCCCTATGGTCCTTGGTGATTCCGGAAAAATAGGTTTTGAACCATTTCAAGGCCGAGCCATTGGAGACAAAGAGCTCGATCCTTTTTGTAATAAGAAGATTCAATACGACACGGTGATTATTCATACTCCGCCGGATCTATATCCCTTGTGGACTAAAAGGGAGTCAGGTAAGCGGGTTATCGGATATATGGCCTGGGAGACCGATAGACTTCCCCGTCACTGGGTCCCTCTTATTAATTCAGTTGACCATTTACTGGTACCCTGTTACTGGAATAAGAAAGTATTTGAGGAAAGCGGCGTGACTTGCCCAATTGAAGTAATTCCTCATATCTTAGCCAGGCCAAAACCAATAAACAATAGGATAAGCGAGGATATTGCTCCGGAAGATTATGTGTTCTATGCAATTGGAAGCTGGACTCCCAGAAAGAGTGTTTGGAATACTGCCCAATGTTATTTGAATACCTTCACAGCTCAGGATCACGTTTTACTATTAGTGAAAACGTCAAAGACAATCTATTTGGAATCTCCTCTGGCTAGATTTGCAACTCTGAGAAAGATTTACCAATCCACTCGTCACTTTTTCAAAGTCCCCGGTAATTTAAGCATTAGGCCTGATTCAGCCCATTTTATTAAGGCCCTGCAGAAGCATTACCGAGATCCGGCCAGAATCAAACTAATTACCAGCGAAATCAGTGAGGAGGACATTCACGGTTTGCACCAAAGGGGTGATTGCTATGTTTCCTTGTGTCGCTCAGAAGGATGGGGGCTAGCCGCATTTGACGCCGCTCTGTACGGAAACCCGGTGATTATGACCGGCTTCGGTGGACAACTGGACTTTCTAAAGAAAGACTCCGCTTATCTGGTAGGCTATAAATTGGTTCCTGTCCAGGATGATGAGGATAAGAATTTCACTGCCGACCAAAAATGGGCCGAGCCGGACATCTCCCAGGCCTCAAAATTAATGAGGCATGTTTTCCAGAAGCAAAAAGAGGCCGAGATCAAGGGAAGGATATTAAGAAATTATGTTCGGAGGAATTTTCAGGAATCGGTGGTTATAAAAGCTTTAGTTCGCCTCCTTCAGGTATAGGAATTTATAAATTATCCGAGGGCGACCGTGTAGGGGAGGTTTTAACCTCCCAGTTATGGTCCGGTAGCCGCAGGCTTTAGCCTCCCAATTGTTTTTTAACTCTTGCTTCACCGAGGGCGACTAAAGTCACCCCTACCCACTGGTTCGTCTGGTTTGTTTGGTTCATTTGGTTCGTCGAGTAGCCGCAGGCTTTAGCCCCTCTGTTATGGTCCGGTAGCCGCAGGCTTTAGCCTGCGTTTATTTGCGCAAGTTAAAACTTGCGACTACCATAACCCTTTGCGCAACCTGAAGGTTGCGGCTACCTTTAGGAAATCTAAACTATTACATTACGAGAGGGATACGGCTATGAGTGATCACCGTACCGCTTCTACCCTCAAGGGCATCAAGTACGTTTCATTTCATGAGGTCTCCGGTTACGGAACGGCAGCCCGACGTTACTTGAGGGGTCTGAAAAATATGGGAATCCCTTTCACCTGGACACCTATGATACCGGGAAAAGCATGGAGAATGGGCTACCAGCCATTCTTGGGCAGAGAAATAGAAAATTCGGAATTCTCCCCTTTCTGTAATATTTCCCTCGAATATGACGTCTTGATTGTCCACACAGTTCCGGAATACTATCCCATCTGGGCCGCCCGAGAGCCGGGGAAAAGAGTTATCGGCATGACCGTCTGGGAAACAGATAGAATTCCTAACCATTGGCCCAGACTTTTGAACCAAGTCGACCACTTGCTGGTTCCCACTCACTGGAATCAAAAAGTATTTGAAAATTGTGGAGTTTCCACTCCCATTGATGTGATTCCTCATATTATCAGTGAAGCCAGGCCGAGAAACCAGGAAATACTCTGGGAAATTGACCCAAACGACTACGTTTTTTACACCATCGGTACCTGGACCGCCCGAAAGGCCATCTGGAACACTATTCGAAGTTATCTAAATACCTTCACCGCCCAGGATCAGACTGTATTGGTCATCAAAACGAGCCAGAAAGATTTCACCCGAAGAAATTTTCTCAGACACTTCAAGGATACCGCCACGGCTAGGCAAAAAATACTTGTCCATTATCCCCATCCGGCTAAAATTAGACTAATCACTAATCAGTTAAATGAAGAAGACATACTGAAGCTTCACCAGCGAGGTGACTGCTATATTTCACTATGCCGGTCTGAAGGCTGGGGATTAGGGAGCTTTGATGCGGCAGGCTTCGGTAATCCGGTAATAATAACCGGTTTTGGGGGACAAACGGAGTATTTACCTAAGAATTTGGCATTTCTGGTGGATTATAAAATCATTCCCGTGGCGGACAAGATTAACAAAGCTTCTTACTCCAACAATCAAAACTGGGCAGAACCAGACCTCTCACTGGCCTCTAAATTGATGAGGCAGGTCTTTGAGTCTAAAAGAGAGGCCAAAGTTAAGGGAGAGAAGTTAAGGCAACAGGTCAAGAAAAACTTTAACGAAAAGGTAATCACCAAGAAATTGATTTATGCTATTACTCGGGAGCTGAGAAGTGAACACTCTTATTCCTAACCAATTTCATTTTATCTTCGGGCTGGAAAAGCAGAAACAACCCTTCCACTTATGCCATTATTTATGTATAGAATCCTGTTTTCAGGTTAACTTACCCGATAAAATTTACTTTTATTATCATTATCAACCATACGGCAAGTATTGGGAGCTGGCCAAGAAACGGATTATTCCGGAGAAGATTGGCTTGAATCGTTTTGTCTCTCGGTACAGATACGGATTTCGAAACCGACACTGCAAAAAATATGGATATGCCCATCAGTCCGATTTCATCAGACTGGAAAATCTGATTGAGCGGGGAGGAATTTATGCGGACATTGATACCATATTTGTCCATAAAATCCCCAAGACTCTTTTTTCCCAGCCATTCGTTCTGGGACGAGAAAAAGATGTTTACTGCTTCAAGACCAAGCAATTCAAACCTTCTTTGTGTAATGCCTTGATCATGGCTCAAAAACGGTCAGATTTTGCCATCATCTGGTTAAAGAATATGGAAAAGGAATTTGATGGCTCCTGGAGTGAGCACAGTACCTTCCTTCCTCAAAGACTAAGCCAAGAATATCCTTCCTTGATTTACCTCGAACCTGCTCGAAGTTTCTATAAACATATGTGGACACGGGAAGGAATTCACACTTTACTGGAAGGATGTGACAGGGACTATCAAGGCGTGCTGAGCATGCATCTCTGGAGTCACCTCTGGTGGTCAAAGGAAAGACAGGATTTTTCTGATTTTCATCAAGGGAGGCTTACCGAAAGATATATCCGAGAAATTGACACCACCTATAATCTGGTGGCCAGAAGATTCTTGCCCTAATCAGGAAGGGGAAAAAGACTTTGTTATCTTCACGAGGAACTAAAGTAACATCTTGGGAAAATGTATTCTTTTGGTCATATCCAGACATTATTGGTCATAGATCATGAATAAACCGAATCTTCTTTATTTAGCTCCGGTGGCTCCCCGTCCTACTGGGGGAGGACTGGCTATACGAGCTTACCATAATCTTTGGGCTCTGGCCTCAGCCTACTCTGTTTATTTACTAATCATTAAAATCGGTCTGAGAAATTCTCCTCTTGATCCTTGCTTGTTTGAACTATGCCATCGGATTGTTCGCCTTTCTATTAATCCGCTAAAGGATTTCCGGATCACCTCAAGATTGCTGCTGGCAAAAATATGGGCACGGTTCCATTTCCCGCCACCTTCACCACCGTTTGAATGGAAATCCATATCCCCAAGGAGAATGAAGTCGGCAGCCAGAGCATATGCAGGGATAAACTTTGAGGTCATCCACGTATTTCGTCTTTATATGGTCCCCTATGCCCACCTCTTTCTCAATAAAACCTTTTCCGGTATTTATCAGTTGGATTTGGATGAGGTTGAATCGCTAACCAGACGGAACTTGAGTGAACTTTACCGGTCCAATGGAAACAAGGTAATGGCACGGCAAATAGCTCACGAGAGCAAACTGTATGAGGATATGGAAAGAAATTCTTTATCTCACTTTGATCGGGTGTTTGTTAGTTCCGATTTAGATAAGGTAAGAATCAGTGATCAATACAACTGCCGGCAGGTTGAGGTTCTTCCTAATGTTGTCCCGACACCTAAAATACCGCCCCATAAACGCCCGGTTCGGCCTTTCACTTTTCTCCTGCTGGGATCTTTCGGCTATTACCCCAATATTGAGGGCCTTACTTTTTTTTGTAATCAGGTATTGCCCCGGATACGAAAGGATAGCCAGATAGAATTTGTAATCAAGGTAGTAGGAGGTGGAATTCCCCGGAGATTGGCTGTTAGACTATTAAGGATCAAAGAAGTGGAGCTAATTGGCCCAGTTCAGAACGTCGCCCCTTATTATTTAGAATCTCAGGCTGCTCTGGTTCCCATAAGAGCTGGTGGGGGAACCCGAATAAAAGTACTAGAAGCCTTCGCTTATCAAGTTCCCGTGGTCTCTACCTCTAAAGGAATCGAAGGTTTAGCGGTATCTCACGGAAAGCATGTATTACTGGGTGATACAGCGGCCTCCTTTGCTCTTCAATGTGGCCGGGTAATGGTGGATGCCGAACTGAGAAAAACATTGAGTGAAAATGCCTTCTCTCTGGGGTATAAATCTCATAGTCTAAAAATATTAAAAGAAGTTCTATATAATACGAAAACCTGAAAGTCAAAAATATGAGGAAAAAAAGCCCAGGCCAGTCAGTCTGCGATGGTATTATCTGTTATTCCAGCGTGGACTGGTGGTATCACCCTCGGGGTCACAGCGATTGCCAGATTATGACCCGTCTGGCCAGAGAAATCCCGGTCCTCTGGATCAACAGTATAGGTATGCGTCTGCCCTGGCCCGGGAAATCGAAGTTAGTCTTTCATAGATACTTCCGAAAGCTGAGCAGCACATTTCAGGGACTGCGCCAAGATCCATCCGGCCTGTGGATCTACAGTCCATTTTTTGTACCGTATTATACGGTCAACTGGCTAAAGTTTAATGGTAGACTGTTGGCCGCTCAGATAACCTGGTTGTCTCGAATGCTCGGTATCGGTAAACCAAGCATCTGGGTGACTCTTCCCACAGCCGCACCGGCAGTGACACAAGGACGATGGAAAACCGTAGTATTCAACCGTTGCGACGAATTTTCGGCTTTTCCCGAAGCTAATAGAGACGTAATCAAGCACATGGAAAGGTTATTGTTTAAGTTCTCTGATCAAGTAGTGTACGTAAACCACGCCCTTATGGAGCGAGAGAAGGATCAGGTTAACCAGGCTACCTATTTAGGGCATGGAGTGGATTATGACCATTTTGCCTCTACCGAATATCACCGTGGGGAGCTACCTCAAAGCATCCACAATCTTCCCCGACCAATTGTCGGTTTCTATGGTGAGTTGGTAGACTACAAAATTGATCTGGAACTAATGATTAAAATAGCCGGATTTATTCACCCCGGCACACTATTAATTATTGGCCTAGAAGTTATGGATCTAACCCCCTTACTCGCTGAAACCAACGTTGTCTATTTGGGTCCAATTCCCTACCGCGATTTACCCCTTTATGCCGGCCAATTTGACGTAGCTTTACTACCCTGGAAACACAACCGATGGATTGAAAACTGCAATCCAATTAAACTCAAGGAGTACCTGGCCCTGGGACTACCCATCGTGACAGTGCGCTTCCCGGAACTGAAACCCTTCGAAGGATTAGTATACCCCGCAGATACCCCGGAAGAATTCCTGGCTGCCCTGAGGTTGGCCCTGGCCGAGCATAATCCAACAGCGGTAGCCAGCCGTCGCGCCGCCGTGGCGGACAGTAGTTGGGACAAGGTGGCTCGGCAAGCAGGACTACTCCTGGGGTTACCTATGAAAGAAAATGGGGACAGTCATTAATTTCTTCATATATTACCAGGCTGTGTATCCACCATCCATCACTACTACAGCTCCAGTCATATAACTGGAAGCTTTTGAGGCTAAGAATACCGCGGGCCCTTTTATTTCTCGGGGTTCACCAATTCTACCCATAGGAATTAAAGGCAGCCAGTGATCCCGGTATTGGTCAAATACCCGTCTAACCATCACCGTGCCCATATAACCCGGAGCAATGGCATTGACTCTGATATTATATTTAGCCCATTCTGCCGCCAGAGACTTGGTAATCATTATCACTCCGGCTTTAGAGGCATTATAATGAATTTGGGGTTGGGGCCGGTTAACAATCAATCCTGACATAGAAGAGATATTAATTATGCTTCCCTTCTTTTGTTTTATCATCTCCCGACCTACTGCCTGAGCACAAAGAAAAACCCCGGTTAAATTAATCTTTACTACTTGCTCCCAACACTCGGTAGTCATCTCCTCAGCCGGAAAATTATTAACCATTCCGGCATTGTTAATCAGTATGTCAATCCGCCCAAATTGGTCCTTTACTGTTTTAACCATTTCCCCCACTGAGATTTCTTGAGAAACATCAACTTTTAGGGCTATTGACCGACGACCAATTTTTTCCACCATTTCAGCCACTTCCTTAGCCCCAGCTAAGTTTAAATCAACAATAGCTACATCTGCTCCGGCTTCAGCTAAAGCCAAGACCATTTGCTTACCCAATCCCTGGGCTGCTCCAGTCACAACAGCTTTTTCGTCCGTTAAATCAAACAAAGATTTTACCTCCATCTCACTCTCCTTCCTTTTATCATCATCGTTCTTCTGAAAAAATGGGAGGTTAAAACCTCCCCTACCCACTTCCGTCATTG
This sequence comes from Candidatus Aerophobus profundus SCGC AAA252-L23, assembly GCA_000402295.1. GTDB lineage: Bacteria > Aerophobota > Aerophobia > Aerophobales > Aerophobaceae > Aerophobus > Aerophobus profundus. The sequence continues at coordinate 10,081 of AQRW01000188.1, read as the reverse complement.
CGAGCCTGTTGAAAACAGACCTGACAATTTCTCCACCCTCTTTCCCGTCATTACGAGGAGCGAGATTCCTCGCTGGGCTCGGAACAAGCTTAACAATCTCTCAACGGTTTCAACGGAATGAACCATATGAACTGGGATCCTGGTCAAAAACCCCCATATTGTAGCGGTCCGATTCATCGGACCCAAATAAACGCAGGCTAAAGCCTGCGGTTAGCCAGACGGGGAACTTTAATGGACTCTATTTTAAAAGACTGAGGTCAATTAAACCAGCTAAAGAAGAAAATAAAAACTAGACTGGCCAGGACAGCACTAACTACCGTAGTTATAGTGCCGGACTTGAACCAGTTTCTAAAAGTAATAGGCGATCTGGTTTTGTCAGACATTTCTACAATTAGTACTCCGGCGGCTGAACTGATAGGGGTTCCATTTGCTCCAAAACCAGCTCCCAGAGCTAACCCCCACCAGAGTGGATTCGGATTAAAACCCCCTGCGGCAATATGACCAACTACCGGGATCATAGCTGCGGTATAAGGAATATTACCGGCCAGGGAAGAAAAGACCACCGAAATCCAAATTAAGAGCAAACTCATTTCCAGGGGGTGAGAAGAAAGGCTTCCCAGTCCTGTCCCCAATAACCTTAAAATTCCTGATTTGTCAACTCCGCCTACCATAATAAACAGACTGGCAAAAAATATTAAAACCGGCCATTCAATTTCCCCAAAGATTTTTTTTACATCCGGCTGCACCATTATTAGAGTAAAGACTGCTCCTAAAAGAGCAATAAAAGATGACTTTAATCCTAGTTTTTCTTCCAGCAGGAAGAGAACAACCACCGTTATCAAAGCTAATATACACTTAAAAAGAGTTGGCTTATCTTTTATGACCCGAGATTCATCCATCTCAATAATTTGCTCAACCCGCCTGGATGTGGAGTGCAGATCCTTCCGGTAAATAACCTTAAAAAGGAGTAAAGCAATACCCATAGCCAAAAGAACTACCGGCATCAAATGAATAATAAAGGAATTGAAACTAAATCCAGAAGCTGAGCCAATCATAATATTAGGCGGATCTCCTACTAAAGTTCCCACTCCTCCCAGATTGGATAAAAGAACCTCTCCTAAAAGAACGGGCCGAGGATTAATTTTTATAATGTCGCTGACCAAAATAGTCACGGGAGCTATGAGAAGAATTGTGGTAACATTATCAATCAACATGGAGACAAAAGCAGTAGTTAACCCCAAAATCAAGAGGAGTTTCCAGGGATCTCCCCCGGCTAATTTTGCCCCCTTTATAGCCAAATATCTGAAGAATCCTGTTCCTCTCAGTATCCCCACAATTATCATCATACCAAATAGGAGACCAATAGTGTTGTAATCAATGGCCAAATAAGCCGCCTGGTGATCATAGAAACCACGCCAGCTGCCAAACAAAACCATCAAAACAGCCCCTAACATGGCTACGATGGTCCGGTGAGGGTGACCCATAACAAAAAAAATAAAACAACTAACAAAAATGAGTGATGCGCCAATTATATTAAGCATGTCTACCCATGGGGTCAGGTCTCAACATTTGACATTCGTCTTTTTCCAGCTCTTAATGGACTAATGTCAAATGTTGAGACCTGACCCCGATAACTACTTAAATCCTTTTTGTTCGAATATTACCCTCAACATATCTGTCCGACTGATTATTCCTATTAATCTCCCCTTCTCAACTACCGGAATGTGTCGGATGTCATGTTGAGCCATCAAGGCGATGACTTTAAAAAGAGAGGCTTCTTGGTCAATAGTAACTACGCTCCTGATCATAATGTCCTCGGCCACGATTAAGTTCTCCAGGATTTCCAGAGGAAGATTTTCCAAGGAGCCAAAATCGGAAATGAAGGTGATATCTTCCAGCAAATCAAAATAGTCAGGAAGAAAGGGAGCGAGAATATCCTTTTTGGTTATTTCACCCAAAAGTCTCATTTCTTCATCAACTACGGGAAGAAAACCAACTTGAAAGCTGAGAAAAAGATGGGCAATTTCCCGAATAGTCGTCTGCCGAGTGATGGCCTTAACCTCCTTGGTCATAAAATCTTTAACCTTAATCATTGAAAATCCCCTTTCTTTTCTTCTTTATCGGGGTCTTATAACTGGTTGACAAATGATCTCGACCTATCATAATGAAAAATGGAGAATTAGCAAGAAAAAAGGAGCCTAGCCAAATGGAAGAAAAAGTAAGGGAAAAAATAGGTCAATCTTATGTGGAATTAGTTCGGGGGGATATTACTGCTCAGGAAACAGAGGCGGTAGTTAATGCCGCTAACTTAAAACTTGCCCCCGGGGGAGGAGTGGCCGGAGCTATACACCGAGCCGCCGGTCCGGATCTCTGGGAAGAATGTAAGAAGTTAGGAGGCTGTCGAACCGGGGAGGCCAAAATCACCAAAGGTTACAATTTAAAAACTCCTTATATCATCCACACTGTCGGTCCCATTTATAGTGGTTCAAAAAGTGACCCTGAGCTCTTGAAAGCTTGCTACTTAAATAGTTTGAAATTAGCTCTAAAAAAAGGAATAAAGAGTATCTCCTTCCCGGCCTTGAGTACGGGATTTTTTGGCTACCCGGCCAGAGAGGCAGCTCAAATAGCCTTACGGACAGTGGTTGACTTCCTGAAAAGTCATCCCCAGATTGAGCTAATCCGTTTTGTTCTCTGGGGACGGGAGTCCTTCGTCATCCACAAACGGATGCTTGAGGAACTGTTAGAGCAACCAGAAAATTAGAACTCGTCAAGGAAATGAGCTCGGGTAGCCGCAGGCTTTAGCCTGCGAAAAACAAGCGCAACCTGAAGGTTGCGGCTACCCCAAGAAAGCTAACCTGACCTACCCTTAATCTTAAAGGGGAAACTCCCTGTTAGTCCGGTAAACCAGAGCTTGACAAGTAGCAATTAATTCATCCAGGCCATTCTTGACCCGAATATCGTAGGTGCCGATTCTTTTAGACAAAGTTATTTCTTTGGCCTCAGCCCGCAAAATATCACCATCCGAAGGAGCCTTAACATAAGAAACATTCATATTCAAGGCCAGAGAAACTACTCCGTGAGAATTGGCGGCAACTTCAAAGGCTTCATCAATCAAAGAAAATATGGCCCCTCCGTGAGCTAGACCAAATATGTTTTTCATATCTTCAGAAAAGGTCATTTCTACCAGGGAATAACCCTCTTGAACCTTGATTAATCTTAATTTCAGCTTTTTAGCGTAGGGCTCACTTTCCACTTTCCTATAAAGTGCCGGCAAAACTCTATTTTCCATTACTTACCTCCCCTTTCTTTTCTAGAAAATAGGGCAGTCACTAATTTCTCCGCAAATAAACGCAGGCTAAAGCCTGTCGCCACTCAAGCTCATTTCTCAGAAAGGTAGCCGCAAGTTTTAACTTGCGCAAATAAACGCAGGCTAAAGCCTGCGGCTACCGGGCCATAACAGGTAGGCTAAAGCCTGCGGCTACCAACCGAATGATAACCGAGGAGTCAAAACCTGAAATTACCCCATTCCCGGCAAAGTTCAGAAAAAAGCCCAATCAGGGCGACTAAATCCTGCCTATTATGTTCAATTATAGGAATCAGAGGACCCACATTCTTCGTCCTCAAATAGGTTGAATAAAAGTCGGGAACTAAAGCGCTGGGAACATCATCTTCCCTTTTCACTCCTAACAAGTACTTCTCCAAAGTACCCAATTTGCAATTAGGGAGTTTCCACTTCCAGGCTCGACGGGAAAAATAGAGTAAGTCAAGGTTTGGCTTGTTCAGATTAACTCTAATCCCGTGATAAGATAACCGGTCATTTATATAGGGCACATCGAACATCCGTCCATTAAAGGTTACCCAGACACCTCTACCCTCAACGTGGGAGAGAAAAGCAGAAAGAGCACCAGTTTCTTCAGAAATATCCCTTAACAAGTATTGAGTAATCAATAGTTCATCATCCTGAATTTGACCCAGGCCCAGGAGAATAATAGGCTGATCGTAAAGCCCCATAGTCTCTATATCTAAAAGGATGAAGTCTTCTCTTTTGCTTAGACCAAAAGCATACAACAGTAAAGGATGGGATTTTGAAAACCACCGCTCCACCCAGGCAATAACTCTCCCCGGATCTCCCTGGTCAAGAGTTTGCAAAAACTTGTGGGCCTCGGAAGCATAAAAAGGATGCCTGGTTAAGTCCTTGATGGTACGATAACCTTTTTTTTTCAAAGCTCTTCCCGTCTTATATCCTACTCCGTAAATTAACCTAAGGTTGACTAAAAGAGCTCTTTTAGTCTTATCCGGAGAAAAGCTAAGCAGATTAATTTTCCGACGAGTGCTCAGGCGATAACATCTACCCCCTTTGGTTAGAAAATCTTCCCCATCAAATATTTCTTCCAGAGATTTCCCCTGGTATTGTGTCAGGAGCCTTTCTTTTAATCTCTCAGCGCTCCCGCTTTGTTGCTCAGAAAAGGATGATATCATCCAGACCTCGCTTGGGTACATGATGTACATTTTCAGTGTCTCGCCAGTATTTAATCTCCCCTTCAGGCCCCGTCGTTTCTATCACTACCTTTTCCTTCGGCTTGCCCAGAGCTATAATTAGGAGTATCTCGTAGCGAACTGGAATCTCCAAAGCCTGGCGCAGTCCCTGACGATTCACTGAACCTATAATACAACCTCCCCAGCCCTTTTCTACCGCCCCCAGAAGAATACTTTGACAGACTATCCCCTGATCACAACCAAAAGACTGAGTTATTTCTTTATCTCCCAGTATGATGATATAAGCCGTCGGTCTTTCCTCTTCCGAAGGACCGGTCCACTCTTTCAAATAGCCGGCCCAGGCAAGATGAGGAAATATCAAGGCATTTTTTTCCGGGTCACCAGAAAGAACATATTTTAATGGTTGCAAATTATTGGCTGAGGCAGACAACCGAGCCAAATCAATCAGTTCTCTTAGGGTTTCTAATTTTATTACCGCTTCCTGATGAAATCGCCGATAACTCCTATTCTTCAATATTAAATCTCTTAACATTTTAACCTTCCTGGGGAAATTCAATTTCCCCTATCTCTCAGTGGGAACACTCACCCCTTGATTACTTCAATATCTCTATTTGGCTGGGATCATTCAAAACAACCTCTGGTTTTCCTTGATATTCTTTGATGTAACCAGATATGCGGACTTTCTTTTCTAAATAATAATTTTCCGGACTGCTGGGAAAGCGGGAAAAAGTTGAGGCAAAGATAACCGCCGTAAAATAACGCTGGTAATCCGGATGGAAATTAAGGTAACAAACCTTTCCTGAATTGTGAGTGGCCACAATAGTACCCTCTACCGTGGCATATTCCCCGTAGTGCTTGGCTGCCTCCTGCCAGGAAATCACCGGGATGGTATCTGTTAACGATTTAGAACGGGAGGGAAACGTATTCACTTGTTCATCCCTTACTCCCGGTAAAGACAAACCGGAGGGCCGTTGGTCAACAAACCATACTTTGGCTAAGTACATCACCAAAACTACCGCCGCTATCGTAGCTCCCAATCTAATCAGAAATTTTTGAAGATCGGAATTATCTTTGCTGGCCACCATCTTTCCTCCCGGATCTTCTCTCTTATTTAAAGGGATACTCCTGCACCAGTTCCTCGAGAATTTCGTCTAATTTTTTGCGTCCTTCCATATTAAGTGATTCATATCTTTCTATTAGATTAGTCATCCGACCATCCCGGAGTGATAGATGCCATAAACCGCGCTGGTTTTCCCGCGCTTCATGCTCCAAAACGATAAATTCAGCTTGACGGCGACAAGGAAAACGGGTATAAGCGTAGGCGTATCCCTGGCGGATTATCTCCGCATTGACCAGACGACCTTCTACAAAAACATAGGCCAGAAGCCTTCCGTATTGATCTCGAATATCGGTAGGTTCATATTCCAGAGTACATTCTAATCCCTCGGTAAACCGCCTCAAAAATTCTGCCGCTTCTTGGCCAAATCTTTGTACTGGAATCTCCGGATGATGTATTTCAGGAGCATCCACTCCAATTAAACGAACTGTCTCCCCATTATCAAGCGCTATAGTATCGCCATCAAGAACACGAACTAGGCGAAAGGGACCGGGAGAAGGTAAAGACTGAATGGCAGAGGACGATTTTACTTCAGTCTGGGCCAATACGTTCAAAGTCCTTCGGGAAGCCATCTCGGAGAGCATTTTCTTATTCAACTGTATCTGGAAGATAAACATTCCCAAAATGACCGTGGCAGTAATTATCAGGACCGAGATGAGAAATCTATCCCTCAAGAGTTGCATTATTAAGCTCCAAAAAATTTGGTCTAACGTTACGGCTGGTATGCCGGGCTTAGGTCTCAATACACCTGGTTGGGTTCAAAAACTTTCTCTCCCCGGATAACTAATTTCCCCCCTTCCTCCACTTTTCTATAAAAGCAAGACCGGTATCCAGTGTGACAGGCTCCTACCTTCTGCTCTACCTTAATGAGAAGAGTATCGCCATCGCAATCAAGGTAGATTTCCTTGACTGTTTGAAAATGCCCGGAATGCTCCCCTTTAAGCCAGAGTTTCTTTCGAGAGCGGCTCCAAAAATGAGTTTTTCCTGTTTTTAGCGTTTTTTGAAGTGACTGCTCATTCATCCAGGCCAGCATCAAAATCTCTCCGTTGGAAGCATCTTGAATTACAACTGGAATCAGTCCTCGAGCATCAAAAACCAACTCTTTGATAAATTCCATAATTCCTCCTGTTCATAGGGGTCAGATCTTACCAAGAGCCTCTTTTAACTGTATACGTCCTTCATAAAGGGCCTTACCAATAATCACTCCCAAAATCCCTACCCTCCCCAGATCAGCTATTTTCCCCAAATCTTTTAGAGACGAGACCCCCCCCGGCTACAATCACCTCCTGCTTCACCTTATTCACAAAGTTACTTATCACCTCAATATCTACCCCCGTTAGAGTCCCATCTTTTTTGATATCCGTAAAGATCACCGTCCTTATTCCCAGCCCAAACAAATTGTCCGCTAATCCCGTAGGAGTTAGCAGGGTTTGTTTTTGCCATCCTTCTATGGATACTTTGCCTTCCCGGGAATCAATAGCGGCCAAAATTCTCTCCGGGTATTTCTGGCAGGCCATCTCCACAAACTCAGAAGAAAGAGCTCTACTTCCTATCACTGCAAAATTAATCCCACTATCGAAAACCTGCTTTAAAACGGCAAAACTACGAATGCCCCCGCCAAACTCTAAAATTAAGTTCGTCCGGCCGGCAATTTTTTCGGCAATGCCTAAGTTGACCGGGCTTCCCTGAAAAGCGCCCTCTAGATCAATAAGGTGTAGTCGCTCAGCCCCTTCGTCCTCCCACATTTTAGCCACGGAAACCGGATCAGAAAAATAAACTTTCTCCTCTTCCTCTTTGCCCTGCCAGAGCCGCACACACTTACCATTTTTCAAATCAATGGCCGGAATGACCATCACTTACTCAACCTCTTTACCAGTCGAGCCACTCGGGCTCCCAAATGGGCCATCTTCTGGGTATTACCATCTCGTGAATAATAGACTATTCCCACTTTTGCCATCATACCCTCCTTTAGAAAATGGGGACCGTCCCTCTTTTTCTAAATCTTATGCAGCTCATCGGTAAAGGGACCGGATATTTCCCTTACCCTTTTCCCGTCCCTTAAGGCTACTCCTTTAAAACCCGTAACTACCTGTCCAATTTTAGCCCAGCTTATCCCCTCCTTTTGGTAAAGGCAAGATAATTCTTCCTCCTCCGAAGGAGGGATAATCAGTATCAGACAACCTGAGGCCAGAAGTCCCAGGGGATCAAGATTGAAAAGACGACATACCCTCACTGTCTCCTCCAGCAGCGGAATTCGCCCTTTTTCTACCTCCATTCTCACATTGGAAGCTCTGGCTAACTCCCAGAGTCCCGCCCTCAATCCTCCTTCAGTGGGATCGTGCATCGCGTGGACTTTAATCCTCCCGGCTGCCAGGAGGGCTTCTTTGACTATACTTATTCCCGGCTGATAAAGAAACCGGCTAATTCTCCTCAAAAGCCCAGCGGGGAGCTTTTCCCTCAATTCGTCTTTCTTCTTTTGGTAGATTACCTGCGTCCCCTCGATAGCCAAACCCTTGGTAAGTATAATCAGGTCCCCCACTTCAGCTCCACTGCCGGTAACGAGTTTCTCTTTGGCCACCTCACCAATCATTTGTCCCACGGCTATAGGACGCCTCAGCCCTGGAGTAACCTCACAATGCCCCCCGATTAGGGAAACATTAAGCTGGCCACAAGCTGAGGTTATCTCTCCGAAAATCTCCTCCACTAAACGGGAGGAAGTTGCCTTTTCCGGAAGAAGAACTGTGGCCAAGAACCAGCGAGGGTAAGCCCCCATACAGGCAATATCATTAGCATTAATGTTCACCAGACACCAACCAATATTTTCTTGGCTAAGAGTAATAGGGTCAGTTTTGATAACCAGGTATCGGTCCTTTTGTTCTACTACAGCAGCATCTTGACCAAGGCCTGGTCCCACTATAACCCGACTGTCCAGAGTTAAAGTGGAGAAGAGTTTTTCCAGGAGATTTGGGCTGATTTTACCCGGAGGAAGCACCTTCTTTTTTTCCGAGACAGATTTGTCAAAAGGTGGTTTCATTATCGTCCACTTTTTAGCCTATATATACCATCTTCATCCTCCCTGTCAACAGGAAAATGATCCCTTATTCATCTTGAATAATGTCATCATAACACCCCATACCGCCTCATATTCGGTCCAATCCTATGAGGAAGTGCGGAAAAGGCCATCAGAAGAGGTCGTAAGAGTTCTCTCCAGTGGGTGGCCCAGGCCTATTGCCTTTCTCAATCCCGAGGTTAAGGACCACCTTATAGTGGACGAAAAATAAATCAGGATATTGGATACCCTCCATATTCATAAGCGGCATCATAGAGAGCTACGATATTCTCTGGGGAGACGTCCGGCTCCAAACTATGGGCTGGTCCCACAATGTATCCACCGCCGGGAGCATAAGCTCGAATTACCTCTCTTACTCCTTTTTTAACCTCATCTGAGCTGCCCCTGCATAAAAGTTCCTGAGTGTCAATTCCTCCGCAAAAAGTGAGGTCTTTACCAAATTCTTTCTTGAGCCGCCAGGGTTCCATATTCTTGGCCAGCGGCTGCACAGGATTTAAAATTTCTACCCCGTTCTCAATGAAATCCGGGATTACCTCATAAACTGAACCGCAACTGTGACGATAGATTTTTGCCTTAGTATATTTCTTGATCTGTTTAATCATCTTTTTTTCATAAGGCTTGATAAATTTAACATAATCTTTTCGAGAGCATAAGAGACCATTTTGGGTACCCATATCGCCATAGGTAGCTACTATATCGAGATAATCACCCATAGGGCCAATGAAATTCTCCACAATGCCAAAACCTACTTCCAATAACTTGTCCGCCAAGGCAAAGAAAAAGTCCGGGTTTAATTTCATATCCAGGAAGAATTTATCCCATCCACTCAGTAAGGCATAGATTAAAAAAGGGAAAATGAGAAGATTGTCCACCACGATAAGATAATCTGTCTTTTCCCTTAGATTCTTGGCTTCCTCTACTTTACTTAGCGAAAGTTGAGAGAAATCATCAGAGGAGGGCCAATAAGGATAGGCCTGAATATCTTTCTTAGTAGTACAGTTCCTCAGGGGGAAATCAAATATGTCATCAAAATAACCTATTTTTTTCACCCTTAAACCACAGTATACTCCCAAAACAGTCTTGCTACCATCATCCTTTACCATTACTTGGGGAGGATTAGGGTCTATCCTTCTGAAGTCAGAGTGAAACCTTTGCCTTACCCTCTCATCAGTATTCATCACCGAATTAAAGGCAAAGAAAAGCTCTGGTTCCTGATAATCTTTTATTCCCAAATACTCACAAAGTTTGGTATAATTTTTGCCTTGCGGCGGACATTCCAATATATCGGTAGAAAGAGTGGCCCCAAAAATAATAGGAACACGATCCGGCTCCCTATGTCTAATGGCCGTGAAAACTCTTTCTCGAGAAGTCCATTTTTTCATTACTTCCTCCTATCC
>AQRW01000187.1 GCA_000402295.1 Candidatus Aerophobus profundus SCGC AAA252-L23 | reverse complement strand
TAGGTGCCTTGTATGTGTCCACAAATATTGAGAGAGGTGATGTTATTGGTGTAAGCGTGGGAATAACAATGGCGAAGTTAATAGCAAAGATTGCTCCACGTCACACAACTGGAGTTAAAGTCGTGCAGTTGATGGGAGGTTTTGGGAACGTTCGAGAATATGATGCATTTGATATCGTCCAGAAGTTATCTCTTAAACTTTATGCCGATGGGATATATTTTACTTCCGCAGCAGTTGTTCAAAGTAAGCAAGTGAAGGAACATATGCTTTCCAACGCTCCTTTGGAATTATGGAAAAATTGCAACAAAGCCATTTTTGGCATCGGACCAGTTAGAGAATCAATTTATGCCAAAACAGGCTTGTTTGGTTCCTATGAAATAGAGACAATAGAAAACACGGGTGCAGTTGGAGATATCGTGGGTCACTATTTCAGCGAAAAAGGAGATCTTATTAATTCCGCGATCGAAGATCGTATTGTTTCTATCCCGATAGAAATTCTTCGAAATATCCCCGAGAAAATAGCAATTGCCGGGGGTAAACAAAAGATAAAGGCCATTCGCGGAACCGTGCGGTCAGGCTTTATAGACATTCTCATTACAGATGAGAAAACCGCCTTGGAGGTTATTTGTACCTCTGCTTGATCAAAATGCTGATCATGGAAATACCTGACCAAACAGTTTCACCCAGTGTTTCTCTCGAGTAAGATTTGTGGGAAATTAAAGCTATGACGAGCAATACCTGAGTTTTAGAAAAGGTAAGTTGTGCTTCTAATCGAAACAAGGGACGGTTATTGTATAACAATCCACTGGTAAAGTGGAAGAAGAACCATTTTGCCTAACGGAACAACAGTAAACCAGAATACTATGCAGGGGATGATTTTCGATATTCAAAGGTTTTCGCTACACGACGGCCCTGGTATTCGAACATTAGTATTTATGAAAGGATGCCCCCTTCGATGCTTATGGTGCGATAACCCCGAATCGCAAGAGAATAGTCCTGAAATTATGGAGTTCCGGGAGCGGTGTATCGGGTGCGGGGAGTGCGAGAAGATTTGCCCAACAGGTGCTATTACCAAGAGTCAGTGGAGAATTCGGAGGGATAAATGTACGGGGTGTGGAAAATGTGCGGAAGTGTGTCCAGCTCAGGCTAGACAAATCGCCGGTAGAGTATTTACTGTGACAGAGGTTATGGAAGAAATAGAGAAAGACGATGTTGCCTACAGATTGTCGGGGGGAGGAGTGACTATCTCAGGAGGAGAACCAGGCTTACAAACGGTTTTTGTAAGCGAGTTACTCAAGAGTTGTCATAAGAAGTACATTAATACAGCAGTTGAAACGAGTGGCTATATGGCATGGAACAACTTACTGAAAATCTTGGAGTTCACTGATTTGGTTCTCTACGACCTCAAATGTATGGATGCCAACAAACATAGGTTACTTACGGGCGTTCCGAACGGGCTTATTTTAGAGAATGCCCGCAAGGCGGCACAAAAAGTAAAATCAGTGATTATCAGAGTACCAATCGTTCCTAATTATAATGATGACCTCGAGAACTTGATTCAATTGATAGGATTTGTGAAAGATCTAGGGAACTGCGTTCAAGAAGTGCATTTACTTCCGTATCATCCTCTAGGGGCAAGCAAGTATGATAGGTTAGGGTGCAAGTATCAATTAAAGAATATTAAAGCCCCCGTAAACCATCATATGGAGGAATTGAAGAAACTGTTTGAATCGCAAGGGCTGCGAACGCAGATAGGAGGGTAAGCGAACCGAAGGTAAGGGAGTCTAATATGATGACACAGAGAATAAGCAAATTCAAAGAATTCATGCATAAGAAAGATTCTGAGTACCTCAAACAAGCTGATCCCGAAGAAATCGGTAATTTTGTATCCTTAGAAACCAATAGTCTCTTGGAAGAAGCAAAAGACTTGAGAAACTTACCGCCGGTATATCGAAAAGCTATGGCTTATAAAAAACTATTTTCTACCGTCTCACCAAGAATCAACGCGTATGAGCTTCTAATTGGTGTCCCCATGCGTGAGTGTTTCCCTTCCTATTTGTTCGAGGATGAACATCTCTTGTTTGCTAATCCTAGTGGGGTCGAGACTCCTACCAACGTTGTACCAAATTATCACAAGATACTCATGCGGGGTTTTCAAGATATCAAAAAGGAAGCCGAAGACAGGCTCGGACAATTAAGGAAGTTGAAAAATCCGGAAATAATATGGTTCCTGAAAGCGGTTATTCTATGTTGTGAAGCTATTTCAGATTTAGCTTACCGTTATTCAACAAGGGCTGAGCAAATGGCGGAAGAGGAAGAAGATTCAAACAGAAAAGAAGAACTTAACTGGTTGTCATCTGCATGTAAAAGGGTTCCTGCGTATCCGGCACGCTGTTTTCATGAGGCAGTTCAAGCATTGTGGTTTACCCACATGGCATTGAGAGCCGATGACAGTTTCCACATACCTATAGGACGGCTCGATTGTGTCCTATATCCATTTTATGAGAGAGATCGTGCCAGAGGATTGATAACGCAGAAGGAAGCACAAGAACTGTTGGACTGTTTGTGGGTGAAGTTCAACTCGATACATAGCCTGAGGCACTATTTTGAAGGTGATAATGGTCAGGCAGTAGTAGTCGGAGGGCAAACTCGAACAGGCGAAGACGCGACCAATGATCTATCCTATATGATGATTGAATCATCAATGAGACTCGAGATGATACAACCGTCTTTAAAGGTGAGAATCCACAAAAAAACCCCTCCAAAGTTGATTAAGAAAGCCTGTCAATTGGCTCGGATGGGAACGGGGTCTCCTTTGTTTTGCAATGATGACATTATTGTTCCATCTCTTGTAAAAGCGGGATATGCATTAGAAGATGCCCGAGACTATGTTACATCGGCCTGTGCTGAGATATTGATACCGGGGAAGTCAAACAATAGACCGAATTGGGGTGAAGTTTGTTTCCTCCGGTGTTTAGAATCCACGCTAAATAACGGAGAAAGTTTACTAACCGAAGAGAAAATGGGCTCTAATTTAGGTAAACTCTCCGACTATGGAAGCTTTAATAATTTGATGGATAGCTTGAAAAAGCAAATCACTTTTGCAGTAGAGAATGAGGTGAGTAAGTGTGAGGGAAAGAAATATGCACCGGCTCCTTTTTTATCCGCCACAATGGCAGATTGCATACGGAATGCCAGAGACGTAAGCGAGGGAGGAGCTTATTACAATAACATAGGGATGTGGGGAAGTGCCTTGGCCAATACGGCTGACGCTTTAGCCGCCCTCAAGAAACTGGTTTTTACCGAAAAGAAAATCTCGGCAGAGGAATTACACCATGCATTGAAGGAAAATTATGGGAATAATGAATCCTTAAGGCTGATGCTGATCAACAAAGCACCAAAATTTGGTTGTGACGAGGATTATGTTGACGCGTTAGCAAAAGAAGTGGCAGTACACTTTGCCCGGGAGGTTTTAAAATACTCTACGCAAGAAAGCGGCCGATATCTTCCATCTCTGGTCAGTGCATGGTCCTATATTTTTGTTGGGAAAGAATTAGGAGCATCTCCTGACGGCAGAAAAGCGAGAGAGCCATTTGCAGTAAACTTTTCTCCAGCACCCGGGGCAGATCGTAAGGGTCCAACCGCGGTCATTGGGTCGTTGACCAAAATCGATCTGACCGATTTTCCAAACGGTTCGCCAAGTGATATGAAATTTTCGCCATCTGTGCTATCAGGTGATAGCAATTTGGAAAAATTCGTTTCTTTTATAAAGACTTTTATGGAATTGGGTGGTAGCAAAATTCAATTCAATGTTGTTGATAGTGCTACATTGAAAAAAGCCCAGATGGAACCCGAGAACTACCAGAATCTAGCAGTACGAGTGTGGGGGTTCAGCGCTTATTTTGTGACACTCACCAAGGACTTCCAAAACCATATTATCGAGAGGTACGAGCATTGTGATATATGATTTTTCTTCTGGAACATGAGGTCTGTAAAAAGGCTTTTGAAAATCTTCTTTGACAGGGCACACTGCCAAGTAACGGGTAGGAAAAAACTGATGCGAGGAGGTGGTTCACAATGACGGTCTTTTGTTGATGCGGCAAGACGAGTACGATGAACAAACAAACGTTTTATGCGAGAAGAGACAGTAAAAGAAGCTAAAAAATATTATAGAGGGGAAAAATGAAAAACATTACCAAAGTTATGGTAGTTTTAGTATGCCTTGGATTTTTGGGATCCAGCATTGCCTTGGGTGCAGAATTCACAAAGTTCAAGGGTGCAAGTATACGTATGGGTGCTTGGGAAACAGGGGGTTCCAGGGCGGTCATTTCGTTACTTCCCGAATTTGAGAAGCTGACGGGTATAAAGGTAAAGATGGAGTTGATGGGCGATCCGGTACTACAAGAAAAACAATATGTGGACCTGGTATCTGGAACTGCCTACTACGACATCATCAACATGCATTATTGGTACGTGACTCAATATGCGGAAGCCAATTTGATAGAGAATTTGGAGCCGTACCTAAAGGATAAAATGTGGGAGGGCTATCTCGACCTAGCGGATATGTTGGAAGCGCCTCTGGATATGGGTATAGCACGAGGGGGAGATCGTTATACCTTTCCGCTTTATCAACATGCAGGTTGCACGATGTACCGAAAAGACCTCTTTTCCCAGTTTGGTATCGAAGTTCCTAAAACAATGTTTGATCTTAGCGAGACGGCTCGAAAACTTACCTTGGACAACGATGGCGACGGAAACATTGATATCTATGGCATTGCCATGCGCGGTATAAGTGGATCAGAGAATCCCCATATGTATTGGGGATGGCTTTCAGGCTGGGACGGCTATGTTATAGATCAAGAAACTTACCGGCCAACCGTTAATAGCCCACAAGCTGTCATTGCCCTGGCTACGTATACAGATCTCCTCCGGCACTATGGACCTCCTGGGGCCTCCACATGGCATTATCCACCCGTAGAACAGATATTCGAGAGCTTGAAATGTGCTATGATTCTAGACGCGACCGACTTCTTCCCTCGGATAGAAGCCCAAGACACAAGCCACGGAAAGACAGGTTACGCTTTGTTACCACTGACCCCTCTGGGCAAAAGACCGAATTTTGCTTATAGTGCTCAGTTAGGAATCAATTCGGACTCAAAATATAAGGATGCTGCATGGGCATTCATGCAGTGGCAGTTGAGCCCCCAGATTCAGCTGAGAACTGCTTTGATAGGGATTCGGGGAGGATTAACAAGTAAGAAGGCATGGGCAAACCCAGATTATCTCAGGAAATATCCTTTTATCCCATGGATAATTGAAGCGATGGAAATTTCGGAGTCCAACTATATTCCCAAGATAGCCGAGATAACAGAAATAGCTGAACCTGTTGGTAATGCTTTCTCGGAGGCGATTTCCGGGATAAATACTCCAAAAGCGGCACTGGACAAAGCCGCGAAGAAGATAGAAGAAATTTTGGAAAAGGCAGGATATTATCGCTAACAAGTAGGTAGTTCTGACACACGGCGAAAGCTATGGCATTTCAAGGATGGAGGGAACCCCCACGGATTAGAATGTTGCTGAGGGGGTTCCCTCCAGAAGAAACTTCAGGGGTTGTTAAGTGGGTTGTATAGTGAGTTGTAATTATGAATAAGAAACGTGGTAGACGCTTGGTTATGTTCTTATGTCCTGCAATCATAGTTCTACTTCTCTTAACGGTTTATCCCTTTGTGTACAATATATGTCTTAGTCTCACTAACTCCAAACTTGGCAGACATACCACCTTTGTTGGTTGGAACAATTATTTGGATTTTTTTACTGGTGATGGATTAAGTTCCTTAGTCGTTACCCTGGCATTTGTTTTTGGGACTACCTCAATATCCTTTCTCCTTGGATTCATTCTTGCTCTTCTTCTATACCAAGATATTAAGGCTAAGACATTTATTCGATCGGTTCTCATATACCCCTTGGTTGTGAGTCCCGCCGCTATTGGATTAATGGGTATGCTGATGTGGGACAAGGATATAGGTATCTTGAACTATCTAATTAGTTTGTTTCACCTATCCAGAAGAGCCTTCCTGAGTGATCCATCAACGGCCCTCCTGACGGTGATCGCCACCGATGTGTGGCAATGGACAGGATTTATGATGCTTGTGTTGTTAGCGGGTCGCATTGCGCTACCCAGGCAACCATACGAAGCTGCTATTGTGGACGGGGCTTCTACTATTCAAATTTTTCGGTTTATTACTCTTCCTCTCATGGTAGGTTCTATCTTGGTCGCGTTGCTGTTCAGGACTATGGATGCATTTAAAGTATTCGATCTTGTTTACTTTATGACAGGGGGTGGACCGGGGTCTGTTACCACGGTTCTCAATTTCTATGGCTATAGAAGAGCCTTTAAGTATTTTGATATGGGCTATAGTGCGACGATAGCAATAATAACAATTGTCTTAGCTATTGGAATAAGTCAGACCTATATCTACATATTTCGAAAAGTCTGGAAACGTGAATTATGAATAGCACCACTACAAATTTGGGTTAAATCCCACAAACTCGTGGCAAAGAAAAAATTTTTGATCTTAAAACAAGATGAATTAAAGGGTTATTTACCGTAATCAGTTTACTACCGGAGAATAGGAGGTCATGAGTGTCTGTCCAGGCAGCGAGCAAGAGACTTCTTGTGTATTGTTTTATTCTAATTGCAATCGTGATTAGTTTGATTCCGATTTTTTGGACTTTTATGTCTTTGCTATTAACTTCGCCATTGTTATTCCCACGCTTACACCAATAACATCACCTCTCTCAATATTTGTGGACACATACAAGGCACCTATTTTGCCCAGAAGAGACCTGAGTTCTTCTCCAGTCTTATTTACCACAACACAGGCTTTTTTTAGTCCAAAGCGTTTAACAATTTTAGTTTCCAATTTAGTATTGAATTCGAACGGGGGTATAACACTGATATCCACGATATTTCGGCTCTTGGCTTGCTGTAGTATCCGAGATACGGTCATTCTGGACATGTCGAATTTCTGGGCAATTTCCTGTTGACTCAACCCTTTTATGTAGTACAGTGTTGCAATTTCCCATATGGTCAAAAGATTATTCTCCACTTTGTAACTCATTGTATATTTCACATTATATACAAAACTATTACCAGTTGTCAAGTCTCGCATCAAATCACCTGCTATAGGGCCGTATATCCCCATAGTCAAGACTATTGACAATTCATAACTTCAAAGGTCGACTTTCTAAGATGCCTTACTGGAGACCATGGAGGACAGACACGGAAGAGGATCAACCGTGATTTCCTCCCAGTTTCCAGTAAAGTGATGAACGACAATTATATTTCCCGGTCAACAGCAATTAAAATTCCCGTTTGAGAAAAAGGGAATATACTATCCAGGTCACTGAAAGAAGAAAGGAGACCTGGATGGTAAGCAACCAACAAATGAGGAGATTAATGACCTTGATCATTCCGGGATTTACTGGCCCTGTCAGAACTCTAACAACTCTAAGCTATTTTGTCTAGTTTCAGGGGTTCACTCCAGTTTCATATGATGATAACAAATGACCGGCAGTACCGAATCTCTGGAGTACAATTGAGAAAACTTCGTGATGCTGTTAGGGCTTTCGACATTGAAGAAACAGCCAAGCGCGTCAAATCGCTTGTCTTGGCCAAAGCCGAATTGGGTGCGTTGATAAGCGAGGTAGATAATCTCGAAGCTCAGGTTAAGGAATATGAAGATCTGAAATCTGGTTCTGTTACCAAATTGAAGGCAACCAGTCTGGAACAACTGTCAACTATTCTCATTAAAGCGAGAATCGCAAAAGGCTTGTCTCAGCGTCAACTTGCCAACGCACTCGGAGTCAAGGAGCAACAAATTCAGAGATATGAATCCTCCGACTACGCTTGCGCGAGTCTGCGGCGCCTCGTGCGAGTAGCCGATGCGCTCGGCCTCAACATCAGCGAGGTAGCCGAAGTCCGTGGAAACCCAGACGAAGAAGCAAGTGCTGGAAAAGGGAAGCTTGGTGGGCACAACTTTCCGGTGAAGGAAATGTATCGGCGTGGTTGGTTCGAGGGCTTCACCGGTTCTCTGGACGCTGCTTTGGCGTACAGTGACGAATTGGTGAGTCAGTTCCTCAAGCGTGTTATGCCTCGCCGGCGGCCTGCCTTATTTCGTGGACGAGCACGCTGTGGATCCCAGATGAATCGATATGCTCTACTTGCTTGGCAGTGTCGCGTTTTGATGCTCGCGGAGTCACAGTCACTGGAGAGAACTTACGCAGAAAGCACCATTATTGAAGACTGGCTGAAAAACCTCGCAAAAGAAAGTCGTTTCGAGGATGGTCCTCACCGGGCAATGGAGTATCTCGCTCGCTCAGGGATTCCGCTAGTGGTAGAGCCTCACTTACCTCAGACATACTTGGATGGAGCAGCGCTCCTTCTCCCTGCTGGCCGTCCCGTTATTGGCCTGACACTCCGCTATGACAGACTTGACAACTTTTGGTTTGTGCTCTTCCATGAATTGGCCCACGTAGTTAAGCATCTCCGAAAAGATCGATTGGAAGCTATTTTCGATGATCTGGATTCTGATCGAGATGATCTTGAAAGCGAGGCAGATCAGTTTGCCGGTGCCATGCTCATACCCGATGATACATGGGAAACAGCTCTAGCTCGTTACCTGCGAACGGAGGAATCCATATGTTCTCTAAGTAAACAGCTGGCAATCAACCCTGCCATAATTGCCGGAAGGATAAGAAAAGAAGCCAACAACTACGTAATTCTCGGAAGCTTGGTTGGGCAGGGTGGGGTGAGAAAACACTTCCCTAATGTTCGATTTGGTCAGTAGTAGGAGCATAAGTCATGAGCTTTGACCACCGTCACTATGTTCCGTCGTGCTTGCGCTGGAAACAAAGAGAGTATCAAGCCGTGCATCAGCTTCCCAGTGCAGTGAAAGAGATAATCACACCGCTGATAGAAATCCCCGAGATCGGGTATGACTTTGAGACCGCAACGACTAAGAAATCCGTTGATGACCACCTCGCCCCTCAAGCCAAACGAATCAAGAAGAAATGGGGAACAAGGCTCTGCGGGTGTTTCGAGTCAAGATCTAACCGGATATATTGTGAGCCTCCTGCTCTTTCTCAAAATCGAGTCTTAAGACTTAGAGCCTCCCGACAACTGCTTTTTCAGACTCCCTTCTCAAGGATATGATTTTCCCTCTTCATAAGAGC
This sequence comes from Candidatus Aerophobus profundus SCGC AAA252-L23, assembly GCA_000402295.1. GTDB lineage: Bacteria > Aerophobota > Aerophobia > Aerophobales > Aerophobaceae > Aerophobus > Aerophobus profundus. Next base: position 9,317 of record AQRW01000187.1, on the reverse strand, counting down.
TCATCCATCTTAAGGGATTCGATCAACGGCATAACGCTTAAAATCTTCAATGGTAGATTTTTGTAAAAGATCCCAATCCCCCCGATCTTCAACGGCGTCATCCCAGGTAATTCCGGTTTTTCTTAATAAAAAATCAGCCATAATCTATTCACCTGATAGATATAATGAAAGTATCACTTCACGTTTCCCGAATACTGCCGGGTTCTGCTCGACATAATGGCCTTGCAGCAACCGCGCAGGGATATTACTCTGAAGTACTGCCAGCACCTTAAGGATGGGGTCCATCCCAGATTTCGCATTTATAACTAGCAAACTCTAATTAGCCATTCTATTTCATCAAAATCATGGTCTAAAGTAACAATGTTTTTTATATTTTCTTGTTTTGAAGATAAAGCTATGAGCGCATCATGATAGTTAAGTCTTCCTTCGGTTTGGCCCATCAAGTTTACTACTTTAGAATGGATTTTAGGAAGATACCGGTAAGCATTTATTATATCTACATTTTCGAAAAAGTTTGTAATTAGATTAGCCATTCTATAAAACTCTTTAGACATTTCCCTCTCAATTAATTTTCTTGCTATAACAGAATATACTTCGTTAACAATACAATCCATACAAATAATCTCTACCTCTTTTTCTTTAATCCTGTTTTCTATTTCCAGAGCTTTCTGGTGATATTGGTCTTTACTGTCTATTAGAGCAATAATGAAATTTGTATCCAGCAAAAGTTTATTCATAATACTTCTCAGAATCAACCACTGCATTACCTCCTACTGCGATGGCTCCTTTTATTTTTTCGAGAGCGAGGATACCTCTCTTTTGTTTATTCATTCTACCAGAAGAAAAACCTAATCGATGGAAAAGATAGGAGGCATCTTTAGTTGTAAAAAACAGTCGGTCAATTTCTATACCTTTTATTTTTAGGAGACCTTCATAAAGCTGCTTGGGAGGAAACTTGCTTTTATTTACAACTACATAGTGCTTTCGGATATTTTCTGGCGATAATTTTCTGGCGACTTGTTTAACGTCTTTAGAAGAAACTATTAGCTTTCTTCCTCGGATTTTTGTTTGTACTTCCATTTTTTTCTCCTTTCTTCTATTGTTTACAATATTATACCTATAATAGAAGAAAAGTCAAGGTCTGAATCCTTTTCCTGTCAATGCAAAGTAATTATGTCATACTTTCTGCACAATGAAAATGTCATACCCCTACCGCTAAGTCAAATCCTTTTTCTTCTGTAGTTTACCCCAAGATAAGGGCAATGTTTCCTTGAGGTGATCTTTTTGTGTAGACTCTCACCTTTAAATTATCGGTTACTGTGCTCTTCACCGCCAGTACTTCCCAAAGGAGCCAATTTTGTCATTTAGTTGTGGAAGTTGGGCCGGGAAATATAATTGTCGTTCATCAGATTCCCTCAGATGGAGAATTTGAGTATTTCTTGGATAGAAAAAAAGCTCTCCGAGGAGATGAGAATTGAGGGGACCTATATCCTCATAACCAACGATCCTGAAACACTGATTCAGAGCGCCACTTAGCCTTTTGTAGTGCCAAATCAAAAACTTTATCCTTTGTTGATGCGGGTTTCTTAAATCAAGTGGCAAACATTGGCGAGGCCATCGTTCCGTTGACTCTAACTTGAAAAGTGGCCCAATTAATGGGGGCAGGTCAGTTCCCTCCCGCTTTTCACTCTTGCGGACTGCGATGATGCGCTCCCGGGCCGCTCGAGCGAGGATTCTTCCAGCGCCGGGCTTCCTCAAGCATCACCAGGTAATTGCGAATGGGTACATAGTTGGTCACCGAGTTGCCGCTTCCCAAGGCGTACCGCCCGCCCGGCATACAGTCAGCAAGTGTCTGTCTCACGTATTTGCGCAGGCTCGCTTCATCCAGACGGGCCAACTTGTCCACGTCAATTCCCCCCAGAACGGCGATTCGGTCACCGTAGCGCTCCTTGAACCGGCCCACCGGAATGATCACGTCCTGGAAGGAATGAAAGGCATCGATCCCCACCTCATCAATGAAGTTTTCCATGAGAGCCAGGACGTTTCCGCAGGAATGAAACCAAAATAGCTTTCCGTGGGCGTGAGCTAGCTCGGCATAGTGTTTCAGCCACGGAAGGAAGATCTCCCGGACGGTCTGAGGCGCCAGGACCGTAGCCGTCTTGTGGCCGAAGTCATCGGCGTGAAAGATCCCCCCTACCACGTCGTGAGCCAGGACCTGCCGGTAGAGCCGATCCATAACCTGGGCCCAACGGTGGGTAACCTCTTCCAGCAGCGCTCGGTCATCGTGGAGCATATAGGCCAGGCCCTCATATCCCAAAAGCTGATCCTGGACCACCTCGAACATTTCTCCCACCACCATTACCTTCATCCCCGGTGGCAGCGTTTCCTGAAGAAAGGAGAGGGCCGGAGCCAGGTCGAGGTCCATGCTGGACCAGGGGACCTGGTCCAGATCATTCCAGGAGGTGATGATACCTTGATGCTCTTCAGTCCACTCTCGCAGCCCTGCTGCGGCGGTTCCGCTGACGTAGCCGCCAGCTCGGGGCAGAAACGCGCTGTCTCGGGTCAGGCGGACCTTAGGACGGGTGAGTGAGACCAGGTATTGGAAGGGAAGCTGGTGAGGGAAATAGTCGTAGCCCATGCGGTAGTAGAACTCAATCAGTCTGGCTACGTAGTCTCGTTCGATTTCCACGGTCAGCGGTACCAACTGCTCTGCCGGCGGGACTAAGCTGGTCGCTTCTATCCGGATTAGATCGGCCTCGGCGCAGCAGAGCTCGGTTCCGTCTAACTGCTGCAACAAGTAGGCGATCACCTCCCGATCCACCGCCAACTCAACCAGGGGAACTTTTTCCGGCTCTCGTCCATCGTGCAGCACTTCGGTAAGCGCCTGGAAATTGGGAGACGGGTCAGGCAATTTCAGGTTCATGCATTGTACCTCCAGAGAGAATAGGAATTTGCCCTGCTCACCGGGTATTATAGCTGTTTTGAGTCGCCCGTCAATTCTGCGAGCTGAACCTGTCAATGCAAAGTAATTATGTCACCCTTTTTGCACAATGAAAATGTCATACCCCTACCATCAAAGCTTCCTTATGAGAAGGAGCGTATCTTTTCTCTGTAGGAAGAATCTGGTATTTCTTTCCCTGGTAACTTATGGTATTGTCTCCCTGAACACGTCTTTCTTCAAGCATTTCCGTAAAGTTAAGAGAGGTTAAAACCCTCATATTTTCCCCGGTAAAGATACTCTATAGTATTTTCAATCACGCTATATCTTGCCACTTCTTTCGTGCTCAATTGCCACCTCTCCATTTTCACCTCCCCATCACTTGTCTATGGGGAGGATAGTATATTAAATTTTATGGAGGGGTGACATTTTCACTTTGCCTACTATGACATTATCATTTTGCAACGACATCAGGTAGGGTTCGGAAACGCTATGTTGTGTCGCCCCGATGACTGAGAAAACATTGATTTCTACTGGTCGACGTCCACGATTCAATGCAACTCACGAAGAAGAACTGAATACGTCGGGTGCCTATTCTGTAATTAGGAAGTATTGGGCAAAGAATTTTGAGAAGAAGTAGACCAGAGCGAGGGGAGGGATTAAAAGAATACTAACAAAGGCTGATAGAGTTCCCCATGGTGCAGTGTAAACAGCTTGTCCGTGAGAAGCAACCACTAAAGGCAATGTTTGGAGCGTCGACGTTAAAGCGAAGGCGAAGAAGAACTCATTCCATACGAAAACAAAAGTGAAAACAAGAACCGAGATCAAACCTGGTAACGCGATCGGCATGGAGATTTTTGAAAAAACCTGAAAAGAAGAATAACCTTCCAGCGAGCCAGCCTCTTCTACTTCAAGCGGCACAGTCTTAAAACACTCAATTGATAACCAAATATATAACGGTAACGAAAAAGTCAAATATGTGATAGTTAGAGCAAAAAAAGTATCAATCAATTGTACTTTGGCCCAAAGATAAATGAAAGGAATAATGACGGCTATTGGAGGCATTATTCGCAAAGTAAGAAGCCAAAATTTAATATCGTCCTTATGCTTGAACGAATATTTTGCAACTAAGTAGGCAAAAGGTGAGCCAAGAATAAATGTAAGAAAAATCACAATACTTCCAAGAATCAAACTGTTCTTGAGCCCACTTAGTAGACCCAAGTGGAATATTTCTTTGTAGTTTCTCAATATGGGAACAAACAAGAATTTTGGGGGCCAACCAATTATATCGGGCGTTGATTTAAAAGATGTTAAAACAACCCATATAATCGGAAATAACTCGATACCCAAAATAAGAAAAAGCACAATAAGGCTTCTCGTAGAATTTCGCTTTCTTAACATAGTGATAAACCGGGGATCGTCGTCATAATATTTTTGCCTCTCGCCCTCCTGCTTACTACTTCCTTCACCTGGTGGTATCTCGATGGTAGTAATGTAGAAATATTTTCCCCTTTCCACTCCTCGAAACAGTCGGTGACCCTTTTAACCAGATGACTTTCTATGCTTGAATTCTTGTTAAAGCCCGGTGTTCGAGCAATGAATTCTTTTCATTTGATTAGGTCACGCCGTTGATCTTCTCGATAACAGTCTCCACAACACAATCAGTAGTATAAGAGAAAAAATGAGCATCATGACTGACATAGCTGCGGCGTATGAAATTTTTCCCGCTATTGTAATACCTTGATAAAATGCATAAAGATCGAGCGTTTCGGTAGCAATACCGGGTCCACCCCCCGTTAAACAGTATATCAGGTCAAAGGTCCTTAATGATTCCACCAATTTAATGAAAAATATGGCTAAGATACCACGAGAGACTACCGGTAAAGAAACATACCAGTGGATTTTCCATCTGCTTGCTCCCTCTACCATTGCTTCTTCAATGTAATTCGGAGGAATTGAATTCAACAGGGATAAAAAAAGAAAGGCGACGAGAAAACACCATTGCCATATATCCACCATCACAACGGATATAAATGCAAGTATAGGACGCCCTAACCAGTTTATGAACCCTAAGCCGATCGAGCTCGAGAAAAAATTGAGCAGTCCGAAGGGCCGGTAAAGCAATCTCCAAGCCTGAGCAATTCCCACCCTACAGAGAATCGGCGGTATGATCAGGAGGATGGAAACAATAGCCTCCACTCTCCTGCCGAAACGTCTAAACAGGAACAATGCCAAAGCCAGTCCAATCAAGATCGACCCAGAAGTTGTGACCGCTAACCAGCCAAAAGATACTTTCACCGAATTCCAAAAACGATGATCATAAATGAGACTGGAATAGTTTTGAAATGTAAATCCACTAAGTCCCGGTCTTCTCAGGTCTATTTTATTCAATGAAAGACCAAATACCCCAGCTAAAGCATAAAGACTCAAGACTAACAACAAAACAAAAGCTGGCAATAAAAAAGAATAAAACAACCTCCTAGATTTCATCTTTTACACCTATGATCCAAAGCCCACATTTGGGTGTCTCCTGGATAGGGTAAGAAGTAGGTCTAATTTGACTCCGGCTATCGGATGGGAAACGTAAATTAAACCTCATTTCAGCTATCAACTGGTATGGTGAAATAAGTTTCCCGAATTGCTTCAATCCTACCATTCACCAGAGTCTGTCAGCAGGTCAGCTCTCGAACATACTCCAGAATACCAGTGACAATTCTCTATTTCTCCCTTGCAATACAGAGAAACTTTGCATCGTATTGCAAGGGAGAATGGAAGGCTAAGCCTTGTTCACCAAGTTAAGTCATAATCCAAGAATCTCTCTTCCGTGAGCCGCGGCCTCCTCCAGTCCAGACCGGATATCTTTGCGCATTCCCGTAAATAGCTCCTCCAGTATCACACCCAAGTAATCTCCTATTTCAGGCCATTCCGGTATTGGCATGGTACACTGTTTTGTTATCTCAAAGGTGTCCGCTAGTGCTTGTAGATGTTCAACCGGGAACTTGGCCTTAGATTCCGCAGTCTCGAAAGTACTGCTTCGTGAGCAGTTAATATTCCCTTTACCTTCGATAATTCTCTGTAGCTCCATTTCTCGAGAAGTAGCCCAACCTATGAATTGAGCAGCCATCTTTCTTTGTTCATTGGTTTTACAACCCACGCTTGAAATTGCATATCCGTGGGCGCCCCCAGAAGCAACTGGGGCTTTTGCATATGGGGGAGGCGCATAGCCAACTTTTCCTGCTACCAGTGATTGTGTTGGATCTTCGGTAACACCATACTTGGCTGTCGCCGCAACGAAGGTAGCGACTCTTCCCGCATTAAACGAATCCCAGGCATCTAAATAAGTGTATCGCTCCCCACCTGGCGGACTAGTTTTGATTATCTCCATATAGTAGTCAGTAGCTTGTACTGCCTCATCGATATATTTATCAAATACGTATTTACCATCTTCCATGTATTTTCCACCGCAGGCAGCGAAGAATTGAGTCCATCTCCACACGTTATATCCATGCCCTCGGTCTCCTCTCACTACTCCCCCAAACATGTGAGGTGGACGATAGAATTTCTGGCAAACTGTTATATAGTCATCTAATGTAACTGGTACTGCAATACCTTCTTTGTCAAACAGGTCTTTTCGATACCAGAGCCAGGTACTTTCTGTATTCAGCGGAGCAGCAAATGGTATACCTTTGAAACTTAACATGCCGACCACCGAGACAAAGAAATCACTGAAGTCATATTCTGGAGGGTAATATTCTTTTATGGGCACAACCATGGCCGCAGCTGCATGCTCAGGGATTCCTGCTTCTGTTATGTATATTACCTGAAATTTACCCGTACCCAAGGCAGCATCAAGCCTTATCTTCGATCTCAATTCTGCGGATGGATAGTAGACATAGTTTATCTTGATACCGGTTTTCTTTTCAAATTCAGAAGTATAATCTCTGATGACCTGTTGTAGAGGACGATCTTCTGTGGCAACCGTGAGAACACCGGCTGTTTTTGATGCACCAAAGACAACTTGGGTGAATAAGACAATAACCATCACAAACAAAACTCCACATACTCCCAGTCTCGTTCTTATACGCATTCTTTTCTCCTTAGTCATCGCTTATTGTTAGAAATGGTGCTGCAACGAAAAGCACTTAATTAACACTCCCTGTGGAGAATTCTCTCTATATCAAATTGCTCTTAGCCCACTTGATTCTCACCTCCCCCTCGCCTTTACTTTAAGCTTTGTGGCTCTTCTCTTCAGACAACGAAGTCTATTGTAACTGACAGTGTCTTTCTTGTCAAGCATCCGTTACGTAACAGCACCGCTGTTTCTCTGGAAGAAAATAGGCTCTTTTGCCCTTCCAAAACCGGGAAGAAAAATCAATCTTATCAATAGCCCACCTATTGCGCGACATTCAGGTTTGATTCATGCTTTTAGGAAAGTGGTTTTGTTGAGATCTTTGTCCCATCTTTTAAGCAGGGAAGATATTTTGTCCATTTTCTTTCCTGAAGGCAAAAGGGTCCCTGACTCCATCGGCCAGTGCTGTACTCCTTTCCCCTGTTTTTCTTCTTCCCGGCTGTAGGAGGTAGTGCTTGTCATTCAAGGATCATCCCGATTATGTGGATGATGCCGGCGATTAAAGGCTTGCCATTATGTCTGAAACGCTTGTATTCCTTCTCTACTCCCCACTTAACATTAATTGAAACGACATCATAGAATTAGCAAAAATTGTGACCATAATTGTGACCATAATTGGCAGCAAATAACGGTAGATAAGGGAGGTAATGGAAATAACAGAATGGTGGGATTTATGTTCTGGAAAAGGTTTTGGCTTCTATTGACAATTTCGGCGAGTAGACTATATCGGTTTTCAAGAGGCTCCTTGCCAATTCGGACACCTCTCCAAAGAAAATTATAAGAATTAGTTATCCCTTTTCTATTCTGGCTACTCCGTTCATATAGGAACGAAGTACCTGGGGGATAGTCACTTCACCCTTGGAATCCTGGAAGTTTTCCAGGATAGCTACTACGGTTCTTCCCACCGCCAGTCCCGAGCCATTTAAGGTATGAACATAATGAGTGTTGCCCCTCTTTGAGCTCCGGTATTTTATAGAAGCTCTACGAGCTTGAAAATCTTCATAATCGGAGCAAGTAGAAATTTCCAGAAACTTCTCCTGGCTGGGTACCCATACCTCAATGTCATAACCAAAAGCGGCGGAAAAACCAAGCTCAGAAGCAGATAGTCGTACCACCCGATAGGCTAACTCCAGTCGCTTTAACACCTCCTCAGCATCGGATAGGAGCTTCTCCAACTCCTCATAAGAAGTTTGGGGAGTAGTAAATTTTACCAGCTCTACCTTATTAAATTGGTGTTGCCGGATAATTCCCTGAACTTTTTTCCCAGAGGCACCAGCTTCTCTTCGGAAGCAAGGAGTGTAGGCCACATAGGAAAGAGGAAGATCTTCCTCTTTCAAAACCTCATCCCGGTGTAAATTGGTCACCGGAACCTCAGCCGTGGGAACCAGGTAATAATCATCCTTTTCACAACAATAAAGTTCATCCTGAAACTTAGGTAATTGCCCGGTCCCGGTAGCCGCCGCCCGATTAGTCATAAAGGGCGGAAGTATTTCCCGGTAACCCTGGGAAAGATGAAGATCCAGCATAAAGTTAATTAAGGCCCGCTCCAGCCTGGCTCCCAAGTCTCGACAGAAAACAAATCCACTACCGGCAACTTTAGCCGCTCTCTTGAAATCCAGTATGCCTAACTCTTCTCCCAACCGTTGATGATCCCTGGGTTTAAAATCGAAAGAAGGAATTTTCCCCCAGTTTCTCTCCTCGACATTATCCTTATCCAGAGGGACCTGGGAACTAAGAATATTAGGAAAAGTGAGAAGAAAATCTTTTACCCTTTCCTCGGAATCTTTTCTTTTTTTCTCTAGATCTTTAATCTCTCCGGCTAACTGCTGCATCTCTTCAATTAGATCTTCAGCAGACTGGGAGCGACTTTTCAACTCTCCTATTTTCTTAGAGTATAGATTTTGTCTGTGCTTTAGCTTCTCAACCTCTTGAGTCCACTTTCTTCTTTTTTCATCCCAGTCAAGAAATTTGTCAAGGTCAGCTTTTACCCCTCGCGCTGCCAGAATTTCTCTGACAGTTTCCACATTGTCTCTTACCCACTTTAGTCCAAGCACAAATCACCCTCTTTTCTCACCCTTCTCTTTTTTTCACTTCCATCCTAGATTTTCGTAATAGTCTAAATTTCATAAAGACATCCGTAACCTTCAGGTTGCGCTTGTTTTTCGCAGACTTTAGCCTGCGGCTACCAAAACCAGATTGCCACGCTTCGCTCGCAATGACAGTGGGACGAGTGACCACAGAACCGCCTCC
>AQRW01000186.1 GCA_000402295.1 Candidatus Aerophobus profundus SCGC AAA252-L23 | reverse complement strand
GAGAAGAACTTATCGCCCGAGATAGTCTTTTAAATAAATAATAGATGAAGATAATTAAGACAGCATAGTACACTAAAAGAAGCCAGAAAGAAAAAAAACCTACTTGAGGACAAACCAGAGAAGAAAGCACCGGGGAGAAAGAGAAAGAAAGAAAATGTACCAGCTTGCTCAGACCACTAAGGACAAGCCAGTTGGTATTGGCAATAATTTGGGCTGCAGGAAGACTTATTAGAGCTAATCCCAGAGTCAAAAATCCCAGAGCCAAAATAATGGTTATAGTAGGAATAATAGTCAGATTAGCCACCAGTCCAATCAAGGGAAGCTGCTGAAAATAATAGGCTAATAAAGGGAGAATAGAAAGTTGAGCCGCCAGAGAGACCGCCAGAGAACGGCCTATCCACAAAGGCAGCATCTCTAACATTTTCTCCAATTGAGGAGTAAGGTAAACAATCCCGGCCACAGTAATAAACGAAAGTTGAAAACTCACCGTAAAAAGACTTATGGGTCTGAAAATCAAGATAAATAAAGCGGCCAGAGACAGTATGACCAATAAAGGAGTTTCCCGGTTGAGAAGGTAAGCTACCAAAACAATTGAAGCCATCAAAGTTGCCCGGAGCACTGGAGCTCTCAGTCCAGTGAGCAGGGCATAATAGAAAAGAAGGGGAAGAGAAAGAATAGTGGCCCACTTAGTCGGCAGACCTATGGTTTTGAAGAGGAGAAAAATGATCAAAAGGACCAGTCCTACATGAAGCCCACTTACCACTAAAATATGGGCAGTTCCCGTTCGACGAAAATCTGAGAGAACCTCAGGAGGAAGAGATTCTTGATCTCCTAAGATAATACCCTTAAGAATAGCCGAGGAAGGAAGAGGAAGAGTATGATTAATTATGTCAGTCATCCGATTTCTCTCTCGGTAGGCCAGGGAAAGAAGAAGATTTCCCTTTTTTCCCTTCCGTACCGTTATTCTCCCGGTAGCAGCCTCAGTCCAGATGCCCTGGTAGGAAAGGTATTTTCTCCAGTCAAATTCACCTTCCTCTTGGGCACCTGAAGGAATCCTAAGTTTAGTCTTAAAAGTTACCCTATCTCCATAATTATAGTATTTATAAGGATAGAAGCTAACTACCCATACTCGTCCTTTTACGGGATAGACTGAGGAAGAACCATTATTTTCTTCTGACAGGGAAGAAAAACTCTCTTGTTGATCAAATATTTTTTCTGCCTCCAAAATAAAAGTCATCCGGGGATTTTTTCCTGGCCTGAGACGAGGCTGATTGACTATTCTTCCGGTAAGTTCAACGGAGTGCTGCGAGGGAGCAAAGTTGATTACGTTATCAGCAGAGGGATAATAGGAGACGATAAAATGAAGTGCTCCCAGCAAGAAAACAAAAGAGAACAGCAGTGGGGTAAGAATTTGACTTAGGCCCCTAAAATAAAGGAGAACAGCCAGACCAAGAAGGGCAAGAAGAGCAACGTAAAGGTAGACCGGGGGCAGGAAAAGGTATCTTCCCAAAATGATTCCCCCGATAAAAAATAAAGTAAGGCCAAATATAGGCTTGTTCATGGTAACAATTCCCTAACATCCTAATGTAACGCCCGGGAAAGTCAATTATCACTTGATACTCAACTTTTGCAGGAAACTCACCCTATCTCGTCTCTCAGAATACCTTTGACTAAGCCTATCCTTCGATTAAGAAGTATTCCGAGTCAGCAAGAGAAAGATTAATCTGAATAATCACCGACTTCACCTTTAAGCTGTGGTTGTCTTGGTAGCCGCAAGTTTCAAGTCGCGCAAATAAACGCAGGCTAAAGCATGCGGCTACCAATTTCTTTCTGTAAAAGTTAGTTGACTTAATTTTACTGTACTAGTATAATAAACATTGTTCACTTTTAATAAACTAATATGGGGCTTGTCTGGTGTTCCACACCAGGGAGAGAACAACCATCTATGGATAAATTTTGTTCATTGATGGGAAAGAGATGGTAGCCGCAAGTTTTAACTTGCGCAAAAGGGGCCATGGTAGCCGCAAGTTTTAACTTGCGCCAATAAACGCAGGCTAAAGCCTGCGGCTACCGGATCATAACTGGGAGGCTAAAGCCTCCCCTACATGGACTGGCCTGCGGCTACTAATTTTTTTCTGTAAAAGTTAGTTGACAATAAACCGTTCAAGGGAAAATTACCAAAAAACTTTTGATAATACTCAACCAATAACTGGAGGTAAAAAATGTCAAAATTAGCTATTTATGGTGGTCCCAAAGCCATACCAGATGACCTGAAACTGCCGGATTGGCCTATTGTGACCGATGAAGACCTGGCCGCTTTTCAGCGAGTAATCGACCGGCGAGATTTCTGGGGTAAAGAGAGTGAGGAAGTCGTATCCTTCGAGAAGGAATACAGCCAATATACAGGAATGAAATATTGTTTAGCCTTAAACAGCGGCACAGCATCTTTACATGCTTGTATTGCCGGTATCGGTACCGAGCCCGGAGACGAAATTATTGTACCTGCTTTTACCTTTTTGGCTTCGGCCACGGCCGTACTCCATCATAACGCCATCCCCGTTTTTGTGGACATTGATCCTTACACTTTCAACATTGACCCGGGCAAGATCGAAGAAAAAATCACTGATCGTACCAAAGCCATTATGGCCGTTGATTACCAGGGCCTACCGGCAGATTATGATGAGATTTGCTCCCTCGCTCACGAGCATAATTTAGTGGTCATAGAAGACGGTTCGCAGGCTGCCGGTGCTGAATACAAAGGAAAGAAAGTAGGTAGCCTGGGAGACATTAGCGGTTCCAGCATTATGCCCCTCAAGTGTTTGCCCGGTGGAAGCGAAGGTGGAGTTCTTTTAACCAATAATGAATCATATCGGGATCTCGCTGATATGGTGAGAATGTTCGGTGAAATTGTAAGTAAGGGCCAGGAGCGAGAGTACAACGCCTACACCATGGGATGGAATTACCGCATCTCCCCATTTTCGGCCGCTATGGCCCGCAGTCAGTTGAGACGCCTGGATAAATATATGAAAGCCCGTCAGGAAAAAGCCGCTTATATCTCTCGAAACTTAGCTGAACTACCAGGTATTATTCCCCCTCACATACCGGAGGGTTATACTCATTCCTATTACATTTACTATTTCAAAGTTGATCCTGAGGTGGCCGGATTAGACATCTCTCCCGGAAGATTTCGTCAGGCCTTGCAGGACATCCTGCGAGCAGAAGGAGTGCCGGTTAAACTTTCTCAGCGAACACCTATTCCGGGACAGGCTTTGTTCCAGGTAAAACGTGGTTACGGTAAAGGTTGCCCCTGGAGTTGCCCTTATGCTCGGGATATCTCCTACCAGATAGAGGATTATCCTCAGACACTAAATGTTCTGGAAAGATCATTAGGATTAGATGTGAGATTTATCAATCCATTGACTCCGGTAGAGACCCAGAATAAACTTTTGGATGCTTTCCGCAAAGTGTTTGACCACCTGGATGACTTGGCCTCTTATGCTAAAAAGCTTGATTATTCACATCCCTGGGAAACACTCTCCACCCTTCCACCTAAAGAACAAATTGTGGAGTACGTGGCCGAGAACCTGGATCAGAAATTTCAAGAACAGCGGGAGAAAAAGTAATAATCCAGGACCCTAAGAAAAAAACTCTTACTTAACTCTGGAGACATTCAAAAATAAAAAAGGAGAAATGTCATGGAGTCTGGTCTGGAAAAAATGGAAAAGAAGTTCTGGGAAAACAAGAAATCACTTCATTTCTTCGACGCCCATTGTTGGATTGGCCGGTCAAATAATCTACTGCCTGTTTCACTTAGTACGCCGGATCAGATACTTGAACAGATGGATCATTGCGGTATTGAGAAGGCTCTGGTTTCTCATACCCTCTCACGATACTACCATCCCCTGGTAGGTAATGAGCACCTCCTTCAGGAGATAGTGGGAATTGACCGACTTCAGGGTTGTTTTGTCTTACTCCCACCTTATACTAAAGAGATGAATTCGCTAGATCAATATATTGAAAATATGTTAACTAAAGGAATACGTGCCGTCAGATTATTTCCCAGGTTGCACCATTTTTCTTTGGATGAATGGTCCAGCGGGTCACTCTTAGAAAAATTTGAAGAGAGACAAATCCCCCTATTTATTTGGGGTCGAGAAATAGAGTGGAATACCCTTTATACCACCTGCAAGAGATACCCTCGCCTGCCAGTTGTGTTGGAGCAAACAAATGAAGAGGCTTATTGGAACGGTCGTTATCTCTTTCCCCTATTGGAAAAGCGTGAAAACCTCTTCCTGGAAGTGGCTAATTGCGTTCTTTACCTGGAAATAGACGAGATTGTCAAAAGATTTGGAGCAGAAAGATTAATTTTTGGAAGCTACCTTCCGGTGGATGACCCAAATGCATCCTTGATGCTCATTACCGAGGGAGATTTTTCTCCAGAGGAAAAAGAGCAAATTGCGCACAAGAATCTGGAAAAACTAATCGAAGGAGTAGTAGTATGAGCACAGAAAGCACAGAAATGGCTATCGTCGATGCCCACGTTCACCTGGGCTATTGTGCTAATTTTTACATGCCCGATGCTTCCCTTCGGAGAATAATTGAAATAATGGATAAGTTTAAGGTCAAAAGAAGCTGTTGCAGTCATTTAGCTGGGTTATTAGCTCATCACTTTGAGTACGCTCATCAAGAAACCCTCAAGGCAATTAGACAATACCCGGGCAGAATCTTTGGTTACGCCATCTACGATCCCAATTTTTCTGAAGATTCGCTGGCCAGCACCAAGGAATACCTATCCAGAGACGGATTTATAGGAATCAAGATTCACCCGGCTATGCATACTTACCCTATTGACGGAAAAAAGTACGATCCTCTCTGGAAATACGCGGCGGAGAACCGGGTCCCGGTACTAAGTCACACCTGGGATGCTACTCCTCAGACTACTTATCCCTACGAGCTCGTCCCCAGCCAGATTTACGCCCAACCAAAACTAATCGGTAGAATCGCTCAACGTTATCCCGAGGTTACCATTATTATAGCTCATTCGGGGGGCCACTACCGGGGTCACCTTCAAGCTATTGAGGCCGTTCAAAAGTATGATAATGTCTATGTTGACATTTGCGGGGCTACTATTAGTTTTGGCCTTATAGAATGGTTTGTCCGTGAAATTGGAGCGCAAAAAATCCTTTACGGATCTGATCTAACCTGGATTGACCCAAGAGCTCACCTGGGTCGGGTATTCGGAGCAAATATTCCTCACAGTGATAAAGAGAAAATTCTCCATCTAAACGCTCAGAGACTATTTAAATTTAATTAATCAGTAAAGATTTAAAATAACAACACTAAATACAAGAATACCGGCTGGGAAATAAAACTTTTGAAGGAGGTGAGAGATAAAAAAGATGGACCCAGCTAAGGAAAAAACAAGTAAGATGAGGAGATTTGAGATGACTTCAAGAGAAATAAAAGGTAAATTACTAAAAGTGATAGCTATTGGTATGTTAGGGATAGTATTATCTCTTGGAATAGCGGCTTTCGCTCAGAAGGCTACTATTAATGTTATGGGAGTACAAGACCCTTGGTATTTCGCTCTCGAGGAGACAATACCTCAATTTGAAAAAGAAACTGGAATTAAAGTTAATTTTGAGGGGTTGGCCTGGGATGCACTGCAAGCTCGATTAACTACCTCCTTTATCACCAAGGAAAAAGGAGTAGATGTCATTAGTGTAGATGACTGCCGTTTAGCCCAATTTGCTGAGAATACCTGGATAGTTCCCCTTACTCCTCTCATCAAAAAAGACAAGCAAGCAGTAAAAATGAACGAATTTGTGCCTCAAATTATATATTCGAGCTGCGCCTGGCGAGGAGATATCTACACATTACCTGTAGCCACATACAGCCAATTTGTTATGTATCGTACCGACCTCTTGAAAAAAGCAGGTTTACTTAATCCACCAACTAATCCAGCCGATTGGTGGACCTGGAACGAGTACATGAAATACGTAAAAAAACTTGACGGACTCAGCAATAAAATCTACGGAACGGTCATCGTCGGTTCTCAGCCTGTTCCCATTGTTCACATGTACACAGGATTGGAAGTAAGCCGGGGAGTGCGATGGTTCAAGAAATTCCCGGAGGCACCCTGGGACTTTACTCCCACCATCAATACCCAAAAGAGCATCGATACCCTCAAATTCTACCAGGAGTTATACAAGTACTCACCACCGGAAGCAATAAACTATCTCTGGTTTGATGCTGGAACCGCCTTTGCCAAAAAGGATGTGGGAATATATTATTGGTGGTCACCCTACGGATACCTGGCTAGACATGCCGGTTATATGGTGGAAGAAGCTTCCCCTATTGTCGGTAAGTTTGGGGTTTCCCTAATGCCTTATCAACCAGGAGAAGCAAAGACATACAGTCTGGGAGCTCATGGATTCGGGATACCTCAATATTCCGCCGCCAAGGATGAAGCCTGGGAATTCATCAAGTGGGCCACCAGTTCGAAAGAGCAAAAAGCTATGGCCCTCACTCATCTTCACGCCTTTAATGACTTCTCCAGAAAACCGCTGTTTGAAGATCCAGAGTTAATTAAGTATTACCCCTGGCTTCCCACCCAACTGCGTACGCTTGAACTCTCTGACGGAAAGATTTCCCGACCACACATGCCACTGTATCCCTCATTAGAAGGTTTCTACGGTCTACAACTAAATTCCGCTCTGGCCGGACACAAAACTCCCGAGCAAGCCATGGCCGATGCTCAAGCTCAATGGGAAGTAATAATGAAACAGAATTTTTATCTTCCCTATGTGGGCCTGAGCTACGACGATACCCTGGACAAAACTATTGCTTTGATAAAAGAACTCTCGCCCTAAGCGAACAAAATTACCTCCCACCCCTGGTTTTGAAACCAGGGGTGGGATCATTAAAAAAAAGAAAAAATGCTAAGGATAAAATCCCGCTTTCAGCCTTATATGCTAATACTACCTTCGGTGGCACTCTTAGCTTTAATCATCATGTATCCCCTGGGATTTTCGCTTTACTATAGTTTTCAAACGTGGAATCTGCAGATAAGTCCGGTTCCCTTGGGATCGGCTGGTCTTATGAACTACAAGATAGCCTTAAGTGACCCCACATTCGTTCAATCTCTCATTAACACCCTTAAATTATCAGTGATAGCCACCACCATACAGTTTATCTTTGGCCTGGGTATTGCTCTCCTGCTTAATGAAAACCTTAAGGGAGGAAATGTAGTTAGAGCTATGTTAATAATGCCCTGCACCATAGCTCCCATGGTTGCCGGTTTTACATTTCGTTATCTATATTACTCGGACGGGCTAATTTCTTATCTCTTATCCCTGGCCAGAATCCCCCTCCCCAAAGAAGGTATTCTGGGAAATGCCTCGACCGCCCTGTGGGGAATAATACTCACGGATGCTTGGGAGTGGACTCCTTTTTTCGCGATAATACTTCTAGCAGGCATAAAATCCATACCGATTGAGACCCTTGAGGCTGCCCAAGTAGATGGAGCTTCCTTTCTAACCACCCTCTGGCATATTATTCTCCCAAACTTGAGATTTGTGGCCCTTATTATTATTATGATCCGCTTTATGCAGATTTTCAACTTATTTGACATTATTTATGCTGAGACTATGGGGGGTCCCGGCACTTCCACTCGAACACTCAGCTACAATCTCTACTACCGGGGACTGGTTGAATACAATATTGGATATTCTTCAGCCATAGCCTGGATTATGGTCATTATCATTGCTATTATCACCAATGTCTTTCTCACTCTTTCTTTTAGAGGTAAGGAGCTGTAAAAGATGACTAGAAGATCAAGAAAAACCCAAATTTTACTTTATGTTTTATTAATAATAGTGATATGTATCTTTATGATTCCTATTTTTTGGAGCATACTTTTGTCTCTAAGACCAACTACTACTAATCGCACCACACCACCCACTTTGATCTTCAAACCTACCCTGCAACATTTTTATTATTGCTTTGTTAATCCGGGAGTTTCTTTGCATTGGCTCATTGCCAGTCTAATCATAGCCTCCGGAGCTACAGCTCTAAGTTTACCTTTTTCCATCCTGGCAGCATACTCCTTCTCGCGATTTAAGTTTTCCGGAAGAAAATTTATCATGTTTTGGTATCTCAGTCTCTTTCTGGGACCTCCCATAGTATTTCTGATACCCTTTGTCCTCATTATGTCACGGGTTGGATTGGTAGGAAAGTATCCTTCAATGGTGATTGTCTACCAAACATTTACCATTCCCTTCTCCATATTGGTAATTAAGAGCTTTTTTGATGAAATTCCTGTTGCTCTGGAGGAAGCAGCCCTGGTGGATGGAGCCAGTAGAATTAGCGCAATTCTCAGAATATTAATCCCTCTCTCTCTACCAGGTATCATTGTGGCTTCCACTTTTGCTTTTGTATTTAGCTGGAATAATAGTGTTTTCCCACTGGTATTGAGCAGTAGAACTACCAAGCCACTGCCGGTGGGAACGCTCAACTTTTTTGCCACCACCGGTATTACCTGGAACTATATTGCAGCTACTTCTATTGTCACTATGATCCCTCCTATGCTGATTTTTTTATTCCTGGGGAGATATATCGTTAGAGGTTTAACTTTTGGAGCTATAAAATAGTGATAGGAGTTTAGCTTGGACATCAGTTTTATTAACAAGATAACAGTTTTAACTCTGGGGCAG
>AQRW01000185.1 GCA_000402295.1 Candidatus Aerophobus profundus SCGC AAA252-L23 | reverse complement strand
GGCAGATAGAGAGGGTAGATAGCACCGGCTACGTAGGTGAGTATAACTCCCTGGCCCTGGACTCCTTTGACCGGGCCCACATTAGCTACTACGATGGAACGAACAAGGGCCTCAAGTATGCGAGGGGACCGATATTGGTGAGTAATCTCACTCAAGGGACCGGGCACTTTACCATCTCTGAGGCAGTAGCAGCCGCCAGTAGTGGTGATATCCTCCAGGTAGCCGGAACCAGTAGCAGTCCGGTCTATGATAATGCAGTGGTGGATGTAGAGAGCCTCACCATTCAGGTCTGTCCCGGAACTCCCGGGCTGGTGGTGGCTGATGATGCGGCCACTGATATCCTCCGGGTGACCGCTGATTATGTGACCATCACCGGTCTTACCATCTCGGGTGCCAGCAGTGCTGTCGGTATCCATCTTGAGGGAGCCACTGACTGCCAGATCTTGAGCAACACCGTGAGAAATTGTCTTGACGGAATACTCCTTGAAGGCTCTTCTCCCTAGCTACCGGTGAGCAAGGTGAGACAATCACCTGGTGAAGTAGCTCTTGGCCTTACTTTAAGAAAGAGCAAGCCGGGAAGATGGGGGTCCCCGGAGTGGATAAGTAAGGATGATGATAGCAAATAAGAAGGCATTTGTTCCCTTAACGAGATAACCTTCTCTTTTTAGAAGGTGAGCATTCAAACTAGGAACTTGTCAAGCAAGGGCACGCTTGAGGTGAGGTTGTTATCGAGGCAAGGAAAACCTTGATAAGAAGTCAATGCTGTGAAAGCAACAGGAGTGGTGTTCTCTTAGTAATCGTTGCGGAAGAAAACGAAGAAGTCGTTAGGGGTAGGATTGGATATACATAAGAAAAAAGTTATTCCTGTCCACCTTTATCCTTAATTCTCTCGAATTGAGCAGCATTTCTCTGATAAAAAAGGGCAAAGTCCTGATCGATTTGTAGAATTCGTTCCAGCCGGTCTTTAAGTTTCTTGTTGGCTTTTCTCTTTTCTTGTTGTAGAATATCTAAAGCTAGATGCAACAACCCGTGATGATTAGGGCAGAGAGTCACTTTGTTGGTAAATGTATGTACCGGATTTTGCCTATTTTCGCAACTGTGGCCATATTGTTAACATTATGGGTACAATATCGTTGCGAGTCAAGATATAAATGTAGTAAAAGTGTAGTGAAATACCTACCAAAAAGTACAAAAAGATGATGGCTGACGAGATTAGAGAAAATGGTAAAATGCTTTATCTAGAAGGGATTAGGTGTTCTCTGACCGAATTAGAGAAAGAGTCATAAAGGAATCCGTGCCCCGGCACCAAAATTCCGAAATTCTCTTCCAGAGTAAGTCAGAAATTACCATATCTATAGCCCGCCCAAAGTAGGAACTGCGACGAAGATTAGCAAAAGCTGGTGGATCGACTGCCGAATGGACGGAAAGCAAATTAAAAATTGGATTCCCCGCTTTCTTAGCAGAGAGGGGATAGACAAAATTTTGGGGTAGAAAGAGCTAAGGTGGGTGCGGAATAAGGAGTGGGGAGGCTGGAGTTGCAACGGGCTCCTAGAGATGAAAAGATGTAATCCGTCAATAAGGAATCAAGTTATTGACAAATAGGTCGAAATACGTCAATAAGAAGTTGACTTATTGGCAAATTTGACAATAATGATTTAGATTGTTCCAAAATCCAAGAATTAACGAGCGACAACGTTGAATCCCCGGGATTTCCAGAATTCTTCGGCAGGAAAGTGCATAGGGACTCCGCAGCATTATTGGGTATTTATTCCTAATGCTCTCCCACCTCGTATTCGCTACGACAAGACTCTCATCGGAGCTCTCTCTGACGCTGATAGGTCATTAGGCGAATTATCAGGAACAGGGAGACTACTACCCAATCCCAGATTGATGGAACTCTTGACAGCTTCTCACCGACGAGGGAATTGAGGGCACGGTTAAATAAGAAAAACAGAGAAATGGCCTTGGTGCAAATGCTTTTGCTTTCTCGGAGGCTTTTTGTATAATATGAGTGATTAACCGACCTTAGAAGTGAAAATATGTTACCGGCCAGGTTGATAGAGAAATCTATCAGAATTGCTTTGAAATAGAATTAATGAGGGAGGTTTTTGGGGAATGGAGACCGCCTTTGATGTTTTACTGAAACGTGGGTTTGTTGAACAGTGCACGGACGAAGAAGGATTAAGAACCCTATTTCAGGGTAAGAAGGTAGCTTTTTACATAGGCTTTGACCCCACGGCTCAAAGTCTGCACGTGGGAAACCTGCTGGGACTGATGGCTATGATGCATCTAAAAATGCAGGGCCAACATCCCCTGGCTATTTTAGGTGGGGGGACGGCTATGGTTGGTGATCCCTCCGGAAAAAATGAAATGAGAGATGTTCTTACCAGGGAAACAATTTCCCGTAATAAGGAGAGAATCAAAAAGCAGTTGAAGTGGTATTTGAAGCCACAAGAAGGTAACGCTACTATCGTAGATAATGCTGAGTGGCTTCTGAAAGTTGATTTGATAAAATTCTTACGGGAAATAGGCAGTTGCTTCAGCGTTAACAGAATGCTAACCATGGAATCATACAAAATACGACTGGAAAAGGGACTTTCTTTCCTGGAGTTCAGCTATCAACTTCTTCAGGCCTATGATTTCTGGCAGGTCTGTCAGCGCTATGGTTGTCGAGTGCAAATGGGAGGCAGCGATCAGTGGGGCAATATTGTGGCCGGCATTGACCTTATCCGACGAAAAGAAGGGGCTCAGGCTTATGGTGCTGTGTTTCCCATTTTGACTACCAGCAATGGACAAAAGATGGGTAAGACTGCTCGGGGAGCTGTATGGCTCTCCGGCGATATCTTGTCTCCTTATGAATATTATCAATACTGGATAAATGTGGATGATCAGGATGTAAGCAGACTGTTAAAGTTATACACATTTTTACCTCTAGAGGAGATTGAGAAATTATCTCTTTTGAAGGGAGAGGACATTCGACTGGCCAAAGAGTGTTTAGCCTACGAAGCCACCAAAATAACTCATGGACCAAAAGCTGCTGAGATTGCACAAAAGACCTCGCGAGCTCTGTTTGGGCAGGGAGAAGATTATAGCAAGCTTCCCAGCACCACTATAAATCTGGAGGAGATAGGGAAGGGAATTCCGGTATCAAGTATTTTAGTAATGACAAAGCTGGCTAAGTCTAAAAGTGAAGCCAGAAGGCTGATTGAGCAAGGGGGATTTTACTGGGAGGGAGAGCGTCTAAAGGATAAGGAATTTATTATTAACCGCTCTTTTCTTAAAGGGAAATCAGAGTTTTTAGTGCGCTGCGGTCGGAAAAAATACTGTCGAGTTGTGGTAGTGGAGGAAAGTCCAGAGGAGATGTCTCGGTGATATTTAAGAAAGAAGAATGCGGGGAGGGAAAGGTCAGGGATTAAATTCTAAAAAGATTACTTTCTTTGCTCTGCTCTAGTATGTGGGGAAAATTCAGCCAATGATCGCTCCAAAGCCTCGCGATTACTTGCTTTCTCGAGAGCATCTTCAGCACTTACTAGACCCTTTTTCACCAGTTTTCTTAAAACATCATCCATAAGCCTCATTCCGTACTGGGCCCCCGTCTGGATATTGGTGTAGAGCTGGTGAGTCTTCCCTCCTCTAATCAGGTTGGCTACCGCCGGAGTATTGATCATGATTTCCAGAGCGGCGATTCTGCCGCTTTTGTCTTTTCGGGGCAGGAGAGCCTGGGCAATTATCCCCTGCAGGGCCGAAGCCAGTTGGACACGGATTTGACTCTGCTGGTGAGGCGGGAAAACGTCTATGATCCGGTTGATAGTCTGGGGAGCATCCTGGGTATGGAGGGTGGCCAAGACCAGATGTCCGGTTTCGGCGGCGGTGATAGCAGTAGCAATAGTCTCCAGATCCCTCATTTCTCCGATTAAGATCACGTCGGGATCCTGACGCAGAGCAAATTTCAGGGCCAGGGCAAATGATGGTATATCCATTCCCACTTCTATTTGTTCTACCATGGCTTTCTTGTGGGAGTGTAGGTACTCAATGGGGTCCTCGACGGTAATAATGTGCACTGCCCGGTTCTCATTGATGTTGTCAATCATTGAGGCCAGGGTAGTAGATTTTCCCGAACCGGTGGGTCCAGTTATCAATACCAGTCCTTTCGGCCTGAGGGCCAGGTCAAGAATTATTTCCGGAAGGCCTAACTCGGAAAAAGAAGGTGGATTAATGGGTATCAGTCGAAAAGCAGCCGCTACTGATCCCCTTTGGAGATGAGCATTAACCCGGAAGCGTCCTACCCCGGGGAAACTAAAGGAAAAATCGAGATAACCTTGTTTCTCAAAGGTTTTCCTTTGTTCCTCGGTGAAAACTTGGTAGATCAAATCACGAGTCATCTCGGGCATGAGTTTGGTCTTACCTTCGGGCCGAAGTTCCCCGCGAGTTCTAAATCCTGGCGGTGCCCCAGCTATGATGTGTAGATCTGAGGCATCTTTTTCCTTGGTCTTTTTCAAGAGCACTTTTATATCCAGGGTATCCGCTTTGCCAGTACTTTCCTCCACGGTAGAAGTTGTTATCTCCATAAGCATTTCTCCTCACTACCTAAATTAGCAGGTGGAAGGCGAATGTCAAGCCGGCACTCGCATTATTCTCCCTGGCTCCTGGGATAATCATCTATCAATAACTGCTTGGTCTTCTTGTTCGGGGAGAAATAAACTCGCCGCTTTGCGGCTCAAACAGAATTTCTCCTTATTCCTCACTTCCAAGACCTCGTTAAGGTAGATTATCAATGTCCCTGCGGGAGAATAATGCTCGCTTAAAGTGTTATGTCAAGCCGGCACTCGCATTATTCTCCCTGGCTCCTGGGATAATCATCTATCAATAACTGCTTGGTCTTCTTGTTCGGGGAGAAAATAAAGATCTTGAGGGGGCAATACTTTCCCCCTCAACGCTTCGTTGCTTCCCCTTAAAGAAAAAAAGTAAACAACTCGCCGCTTTGCGGCTCAAACAGAATTTCTCCTTATTCCTCACTTCCAAGACCTCGTTAAGGTAGATTATCAATGTCCCTGCGGGAGAATAATGCTCGCTTAAAGTGGTATGTCAAGCCGGCACTTGGGATATTCTGTCTCGCTAAAGTATAAACAAGGTAGCCGCAGCTTTCAAGCTGCGCAAATAAACGCAGGCTAAAGCCTGCGGCTACCATATATTCTGTGTTCCTCCTGGGATACTCTGGTTCATCTCGTTCTTTCCGTTGATTCCGTTGAAACTGTTTATTCCGTTGCCCCTTTTTTGGGCGACTGAAGTCACCCCTACACGCTAAGTAGTCATAGGATTTTGCAGTTTATCCTTGGAGACTGCTGATAAAGTGGTTTTTTGTAGAGGTTTCATTTATGAAACTCGTTTTAATAAAGGGGTCCGATAAATCGAACCGCTACAATATGGGGGTTTTTCGACAGTCTCCTTGTTGCAGTAGATTATCAAAGTCGCTTCACCAGAATATCCCTCGCTGAGAGTGGGAAATCAAACGAGTTCGGTGGACACAGTTGACCTTTTTGTTTCTAAGAATAAAATAGAAGCATTGGCCGACGTAGCTCAAAGGTAGAGCAGCTGATTCGTAATCAGCAGGTTGTAGGTTCAACTCCTATCGTCGGCTCCACTGAGGAGTTTTCCGGAATCAAATTCGGAATTCTGGTAAGAAAAGCCAAGGATAAAAGGAGTAAGATGAAGGCCGAATATAGAGCCAGGAAGATTGAGAAAAAGTGGCAGAAATACTGGGAAGAAAACAAAATTTTCTCTTGTGAGAAGCAAGAAGGAAAAAAGAAGTATTATTTACTGGAGATGTTTCCCTACACCTCAGGGACTGTTCATATGGGACACGTGAGAAACTACACCATTGGTGACGTGGTAGCTCGCTATAAGAGGATGAAGGGTTATAACGTTCTCCATCCCATTGGATTTGACGCTTTTGGTCTACCCGGGGAAAATGCAGCTATGGGAAAAGCTACTCCTTCGGATGAATGGACATATAGCAACGTTAAGATTCTTCGGCGCCAACTGAAGACTATGGGTTTTTCTTACGATTGGTCGAGAGAAGTAATCACCTGTGATAAGGAGTATTACCGCTGGAATCAGTGGTTTTTTCTCAAACTCTATCAGAAAAAACTGGCCTATCGTAAGCAAGCTCCGGCTAACTGGTGTCCCACTTGCGAGACTGTTCTGGCCAACGAACAAGTAGTAAACGGTTGCTGTTATCGTTGCGAAACGGCGGTGGTACAAAAGGATTTGACTCAGTGGTTTTTGAGGATAACCAGCTATGCTGAGGAGCTTCTGGAGGACATCAATAAGTTGGAGGATTGGCCCCAAACAGTAAAGAAAATGCAAATTAACTGGATTGGAAAAAGTGAGGGTGTGGAGATTAAGTTCAAACTTGGGGGAGATTCCCAGGAAATTCCCGTATTCACCACTCGTCCAGATACTATCTTTGGAGCTACTTATTTGGTTCTTTCTCCTGAGCATCCCTTGGTAAAGAAAATAGTCCAGGAAAATCCCTCTCTAAGAGAAAGAGTTGGGGTGATGAAGCGGCAGCAATTGACCAGGGGGGAGGTGGAAAAAATTGGCTTGGCCAGCGGGTTGTGGGCGGTAAATCCGGTAAATGGGGAAAGGATACCTATCTGGATAGCTAACTATGTGCTTATGCAATACGGAACTGGTGCGATAATGGCTGTGCCCGCGCACGACGAACGAGATTTTGAGTTTGCTCAAAGATACGATTTGCCTATCCGAGTAGTTATTCGTCCACCAGACTTTAATGTTTCTTTAGGTAAACTGGAGAGAGCCTACGTAGATGAGGGTGAGGTGATAAATTCCGGACAGTTTAATGGAATTCCCAGCCAAAAAGCCCGGCAGGCGATGAGTCGGTGGATGGAGCGTCAGGGAATAGGTAGCCGGCGAATCAACTATAAGTTACGTGACTGGTGTATTTCCCGGCAACGCTACTGGGGGACGCCTATTCCCATTATTTATTGTAAGAACTGTGGAGTGGTTCCTGTTCCGGAGAAAGATTTGCCGGTGGTATTGCCTTTAAATATAGAAATAACTGGGAAGGGAGGCTCTCCTCTTGCCAAAATTCCTTCTTTTGTCCAGTGCCAATGTCCCCAGTGCGGGGAAGTGGCCCACAGAGAAACCGATACTATGGATACTTTCGTTGATTCTTCCTGGTATTTTATTCGTTTTACCAGCAGAAAAAATGAGTATCTTCCTTATTCCAGGGACGAGGCTAATTACTGGATGCCGGTAGATCAGTATATTGGAGGAATTGAACATGCCATTCTCCATCTCTTATATTCGCGTTTCTTCACCAAAGCAATGCGGGATATGGGGCTTATTTCTGTCGAGGAGCCCTTTCAGAGACTTCTCACCCAGGGAATGGTGATTAAAGATGGAGTCAAGATGTCCAAGTCCAAGGGCAATGTGGTGGATCCAGAGAAAATGATTGAGAAGTACGGAGTGGACACTCTGCGAGGATTTATTCTCTTTGCTGCTCCTCCTCAAATAGACCTGGAATGGCGAGAGGATGGTCTGGAAGGTATAAATCGCTTTTTAAGGCGGGTGTGGCGATTAGTTAATCAAAAATGGGAAAGATCGGAGAATCACTTTTTGGGAAAGAATGGTCCTCGCTTCACCAGTCTTTATTCACCAGTCCAAGGTAAAGAGGAAAAGGAACTTCAACGCAGAGTGCATGGGGCCATAAAGAAAGTAAGTGGAGACATCGAAGAGAGTTTTCATTTTAATACCGCTCTGGCCTGTTTAATGGAACTGCTAAATTTTCTTTATCAGTTTTCCCAACCTGTTAGTGGTGTTTTCCAGGAGGCCCTGATTGTGTTGGTTCTTCTCCTTTCCCCTTTTACTCCCCACATCTGTCAAGAACTATGGGAGCGAATGGGTTATTCCGGAGATCTCTCCAGTCAAGCCTGGCCTCTCTGGCGAAATGAGTATCTCCAGAAAAAAGAAGTCATTCTGGTCATTCAAGTTAACGGGAAGGTTAGAGACAGAATAGTCATTCGGATTGGGGAATCCTCTAAAGAAATAGAGCAAAGAGCTTTGAATCAGCCAGGAGTGAACAGACATCTTGAGGGAAAAAGGGTCAAAAAGATAATTCATGTCCCCGGAAGACTTCTCAATATTGTGGCAGAGTAGGGGAGATATGTGGCAACTTACCCGCGAAGAGCAAGTTGTCTTACTTTTTCTTTTGTTAGCTTTTGTTATAGGAATAGGAGTAAAGCTTTCAGGAGGTATTCCCCAAAAACCTTCCCTTATTAGAGAGCGGTCGGTAAGGATTTATGTCGAGGGAGCGGTCAAGAAACCAGGATGGTATGAACTTCGGGAGGGAGCTACTCTCCGTCAAGCTCTGGAGAAGGCAGGCGGTATGTTGCCCTGGGCGGACCTGAATCAGGTTAATCTAGATTATCTCCTCAAGGAAAAGCAAGAGATTTCTATCCCTCCGGGGAAAATGAATTTGAACCTGGTTTCTTTGAATGATCTTATTTGTCTTCCCGGGATTGGACCTTCCCTGGCCCAGGGGATCTTAGATTATCGGAAAAAGAAAGGGTGTTTTGAGAGTCTAACTGAGCTGAAAAACGTTCCAGGAATAGGTGAGAAGAAGCTGGCCGGAATTGCTGATAAATTGATCATTTCTCCTTTGACTGAGTAAATTGACCAATTTTTCATTCCATCCGATGACCCCGATGGTTTGTGCCTTTTTCATTAAAACAATGGTTGTTTTGGCTAAGATCAATTAAAAAGAGAATTCTGGATAACCGGGTGAATTTCAAGTATAATTGTTTTTCAGAAGCTGGAGCTCCCAGGAGAAGATGTATCTTGATTAAAGCGGGCCTGGTAGAATTTGCCAAAGCTTATCAGTGGCAAGAGAGAATCTTTCAAGCGAAATTGAGGGGGAATTTGCCGGCAGAGGTATTATTCCTTCTCGAGCATCCTTCTACCTTTACTCAGGGGACTCAAGCTGGGGAGGGAGAAATGTTAGTTTCTGCCCGTGAGCTAAAGAAGCGAAGAATTCCTGTTTTCCAGATTGGCCGGGGAGGAAAGATAACCTATCACGGTCCTGGTCAGTTGGTAGGCTATCCTATTTTTGATCTAAATAACTTTGGTCGGGATTTACATCTTTATTTGAGAATGCTTGAAGAGGTGATTATTTGTGTCTTGAAGGATCTGGGTATTACTGCTGGGCGTCAACCTCAGAAAACCGGAGTCTGGATAAGAGAGAGGAAAATAGCCTCCATGGGAATCCAGGTTAAGAAATGGATTACCCGGCACGGATTTGCCCTTAATGTGAACCCGGACCTTTCTTATTTTAATCTCATTGTTCCCTGTGGGCTACCGGATGTGACCATGACTTCTCTTGAGGAAGTTCTGAGGAAAGATCTGGCAAAAGAGGAAATAATAAAAAAAGTTACTTCCCAGTTTTCCCGTATATTTGGGCTGAGAATGGAGGAAATCCCCTGGGACGATTTGCTTCGATTCCTAGGTGAGGAAAAGAAATCCGGCCGGGAATCGGGAGTATAGAGAAAATGATTTCCTTTGTATTTTTAGATGGAGAAAGGATTCAAGATTGAAGAGAATAGTGCTGATTAATCCTAATCAAATGAAGCCGGCTGTTTGTCCAATTGCCCTGGATTATCTGGCCTCTTTTTTGCATAAAAAGAGGCACCGGGTAGATATTCTTGATTTGTGCTTTTCTCCTGATTACAAGAAGGATATTGACAGTTGTTTTGAGGAAAAAGAACTACAAGCTATAGGAATTTCGCTTCGTAATACTGATGATTCTTGCTATTCAAGCAGCAATTTTTTCCTTCCCCGTTTCAAGGAAATTATCAACTATTTAAGACTGAAAACTGACATTCCCATCATTCTGGGAGGAGCAGGGTTTTCCGTTATGCCAGAGAAAATTATGGAGTACTTAGGGGTGAGTCTGGGGATATGGGGAGAGGGAGAAGCCGCCCTTTCGGCGCTTCTGGATTGTCTTGGTGACGAGGGGAAATATGCAGAGGTACCGGGATTAATTTATCGCCGCGGGGAGAGGTTGGTTAGAAATCCCAGCAGGTTCATTTGCCCCGAGGAGCTTGGTTTTTCTGAGCGCTTGTTGGTGGACAATCCCAGGTACTTTCGGGAAGGAGGAATGGTGGGTCTGGAAACAAAAAGGGGATGTGATAAGGCTTGCATTTATTGTGTCGACCCTCGAGGAAAGGGAAGAAAAGTGAGGGTTCGTCCCCCAAGATATGTTATCGAGGAGATAAAGAGACTGATTGACCAAGGAGTTAATTATTTTCACCTTTGCGACAGCGAGTTCAACTTGCCAGAGTCCCATGCTGAGGAAGTATGCCGAGAGATTATCAGACATGGTCTGGGTGAAAAGATTCACTGGTACACTTATGCCAGTCCCCATCCCTTTTCTCGAGGTTTGGCTTTTCTGATGAAAAAGGCTGGATGTGCTGGTATAGATTTCGGGGTAGATAGCGGAAACGACCAATTGTTAAGCAGGTTGGGTAGGGACTTTACTAAGCATGGAATTAGAGCTACAGCTCAGATTTGCCACCAGATGAAGCTTGCCTTTATGTACGATTTACTCTTGGGAGGTCCTGACGAGACCAGAGAGACTATCAAAGAGACGATTGAATTGATGCAAGAAGTCCAACCCACCTGCGTGGGGATATCGTTGGGAATAAGGATATACCCGGGAACCGGACTGGCAGATCTGGTTTTACGTGAGGGTCCTCCGGAAAGGAATCAAAACCTGAAGGGAAAGACCAGAGGTAACCAGAATTTCTTTGAGCCGATCTTTTATCTCTCCAGTGGCCTGGGAGAAAGAATAGAAGATTTTGTCGAGGGACTGATTGACGGTAACCCCAGCTTTTTTCTTTTGGGAGGGAAAAAGCAAGAGGGAAACTATAATTATAATGAAAATGTCCTCTTGGTGAAGGCAATCAAAGCAGGGTATCGGGGAGCTTTCTGGCATATACTAAGAAAAATAATTGATGACCAGCCTCAGTTTTTGGCCAAAATAGAGTGATAGCCATCGGTTTTGGCCGGCGAAAAACAAGCGCAACCTTTAGATTGCGCTTGTTTTTATAAAATATCAGCTATTACTTAGATCATAATACTTCCTGGTTTTGTCAAACAATACATTCCCGTCCCTTACTCAAGGAGTGGCCGGATTACCTGGACCAAAATGTTTTAAGATGACCAAGTTTTCATATTGACTGGTGTTAGTTACCTTTACTGAAGAAGCCGCCGGGACAGTAACAAATAACTCATCACCGGTTAACTCTCCAAAGCGAATGGATGTCGGTGTCTCTACTTCCATTTTTCCTATCTTTCCTCGACCTTGAACCACAATTAATCCGTAGGCAGCCTCATCCTGGGTGATTATACTTCTACCCGGAAAGACAGTTAGTTCTTTTCCGGAAAAATATGTTGATCCATAAACTATCCATTTCTCCAAATAACCCTGATCTTCCATTGCTTCCGGATCTCCAGCCGGTATAGGCCTATGATATCTATTTTTCATGAATTCTGGATCGACATTAGCTTCCCAGTCAATCAAGCTAACCAGGTAATCTAAATCGTGCTGTTTATCTTCGGGAACATCCTTGACCAAAAGGTCCCAGGAAACAGGTCTACCTTCAAGCAACGATTGGAACATAGCAAAAACGTCACTGGCCCTTTGTACTTCATAAGTGACTCGGGTACCCGGGGCGTGTAGTATTCCTGGCGGAATATCCCAGCCGTCTCCTACATTCAATTTATAGGCTCGGGAGTGATACAAGATACCATTTTCTCCCTGAGGCCACTTTTTTAGACAGAGAAGAATGTCTTGTTTAGTGGTGCCCGGTTCCAGACCAAAAAAGGTATAAGGGAAACTACCTTCGGTGGAGTTGAGCTGGGGAGGAAAGTAATAAGCCTCTGGTTTACCCAGTCTTCCCACTTTTTCAGCGTGTTCGTTACTTTGGTGTAGATGGTGAGGAATAGGACCGAAATTATCGAAGAACTTAGTTAGAGTCATCCAGCCGCGGTAATTTTTCATGACTTCTTTACCTAAAAATATTTCTCCTAATAACTCAATGGCTTCTTTTAAGAGGACTTTCTCAGCTTTTGAGCCTTCTTTAATCACTAAATAACTGAGACCTTCATCTTCCCGTGTGTCCGGGCCATTGTCGGCTTGGGTAGTGGAAGCTAACCATCTCTCACAGATACCACCGCGTTCGGCTCCCAGGGCGTAAAGATCCCGAGGGTCCAGTTTGAGTCTGCGCCCGGGAAGCAGAAAAGTTCGGGGTACCCAGGTAGGAGCCAGTCTCACTATTCCTTCACCCTGATCAAGAACCTTCTTCAATAATCTTATTTTCTTCTCGCTGTTCATTATTACTCTCCTTTCAGTTATTAGGTAATTTTGATCTCATCTTCGAGGTTTATCAGAAAAGGATAAATACATTATATAAAAAAAAGTGGACAGGACAAGTTTTTTGATTTCCGGAAAATTACAGGATAATTTTTCCCTCAGTACATAATTATATCTTAGTGTTTTTGGTGAACTCCGGATAAACTTGACTTTCCGCGTAGATAATTTAAAATATCTATATGTAATGGGACTGAACTGAGCCAAGGAATACTTGGAGAGAATAAGGAAATTGTCCTACCTTGATGTCGGGGAAAATCCTGCGTTAAAAGTTGAGTCTCTTAAATTTATTGCTGATGGGAGATGTAGAGTACATGATTGAAGTCATATGTGGAGATCTTGTTAAAAAGAGATTATCCAAGGTAATCGAGGCAGTAATTTTTGATTTGGACGGAGTACTGATTAATTCTCCCCTTGATTTTAATACTATTAGCCGGGAAATCTTTGGTGTCGTAGACTCTAAGCCTATTCTTGAGAAAATAGAAGCTTTGGGGAATGAAGAAGAAAAGACGCGGGCGCATCAGATCTTGGAGGGCCATGAGAAAAAGGCGTCTTTTCAGGCTGAACTTACTTGTGGAGTAAGAGAACTTTTTACCTTTTTAGAAAAGAGGCAAATTAAAAAGGCGGTAGTTACCCGAAACAGCCGGCAAACAGTAAAGATAGTCTCAGAAAAATTTGGTTTCAGCTTCAATGTTATAGTCACTCGCCAGGATGCTCCACCTAAACCTTCTGCCGAGCCCATTCTTCTAGCCTGCCAGAAAATGAAGGTATCTCCCCAGGCCACTCTTTTCCTGGGAGACTACGAATTTGATATGCTTTCTGGGTGGAGAGCCGGGGTCCTCAGTGTTCTCTTGAGAAGTCAACTTCAGTTTTCTTCTCCCCATGCCCACGTTGTAATTGATTCTCTAAGGGATTTAAGGGAATTAATCACCCGGAATACTCAAGTTTGACTAATCGCAGGCTCATAGTGAAAAATTGAAGGCCTTATCAGCAGAATTTTCTATTCTTTTATCTTGGAAACAGCGGGAATCAAGGTGATCGTGTGGGTAATTCCGGAGATTTTCCGGACTTTGTCTTTAACTAATTCGGTGATGCGCTCGGAGGATGGTTTCACTAACGCTTTTTCAACTTCAATTACTGCAATGATGTCCCAGTCTCCAGGGACAATGTGAGCTTCGCGGATCTCTTCTAATTTGAGAAGTTTATTTACTACGGGGTCTTCTTTTCCAGTATCAACGTTAACCAGGAGGAAAGCCCTGGCTATCCCTCTCATGTCTCGAAGTTTAATCTCCTCCAATGTTTCACCTCCCTACTATTTTTCCCCAGTTATTATATCATAATTAGGCAAGGTCAACAAGATTGGGAACTTTTATTCTACTTATTTCCTCTCCTTAGGAGTAGACTATCTTTGGTAATATCCTCTATGGGGTATTGGCCCATTCTGATAGCTTTCTTCACACTAATCCGGTGGCCTTTCGGCCTAAATTTTTCTACCCGGCTCCTCATCTTCTTTTTGTCCTGGGCAAAAAAATACTTGACTGTCCAAAGGCCTCTGGCTTGTGGACTAAAAAAGGCCACTTCCCAAAGAATTTCATTTTCCGGATTTTCCACTTGCAAAATTATCTGTTTTTCGGTAATGGCTTTCAGTTCGAAGCCGAACATCTCGGTAGCTTTTTCTACCTCAGCTTTTTCTTCTTCACTGAAAAAAAACAGTGGTTCTCCAGACCGGCCAGGTGGAGTTATTTGCACCATTCTTCGCAATCTGGCGAAATAGGATTCAAAAATAAGTAGGGGTTTCTTTTCGGAAACCGTGTAGAGAGAAATAGTTTCTCCTGCTTTTTGAAGTTTTATATGCCAGAGTTTAGCCTGCGGTTTCTCCCGTATTTCAGTGCCTCTCAGACGGTTAGTCCTTGACCATCGCAAGCTGACTTTTTCTTACTTTGGGAAATGAAAAGAGAAAAACCAGCTTAGCCAGAAGTAAGGAGGAAATCCTGGATGAGTATTTTTTTACTATACTTTCTCTGTCCAAGTCTGTCAAACAAGTTTTGCAGGAAACTTGTCCTACGGAATCTCTTAGAACACTTTTTAATCCGTAAGGTTTGAATTAACCGTAATTTACATAAGGAAAGAAAGATTAACCTCAAAATCACAGATATCCCATTCTGGGTAGCCGCAAGTTTTAAGCTGCGCAAATAAACGCAGGCTAAAGCCTGCGACTACCGGATCATAACAAAGGAGTTAACGCCTGCGCCTACCATTCTTTTCCTGCAAAACTTGATTATCAAATATGAAACTTGCAAGGTACCACCGGGTAATACTTGAAACAGATGATATTCAAGATGATGCTGAAGGTTTGGATAACATTTATTTGACAGAGTCAACCAGAGATGGTAAATTTTCTCTGAAAAGTCTTAATCTTAGGAGGTACACTGATGACCCAGAAGAAATGGACATTAACTTCTTTACAAGAGTACGGAAAACAGTATTTAGTAGGAGGTGTTTCTTCCAACTTCCGAATCAATCGTTTTACCGGTATCCCCATGTATGTCTCCAGGGCTGACGGGGCATATTCCTATGATATCACCGGTAAGAAATACATTGATTATTTTATGGGTCATGGAGCAGTCTTGCTGGGTCATAACCGTCCCGAAATTAAACAGGCTATTTTAGCGGTGTTGGAGAACGGCTTTTTTGCCCAATTTGATGCTCCCCTTGTTATTGAATTAGCTAAGTTGATTACGGAGATTATCCCCTGTGCTGAACGAGTGCGTTTTCCCAGTTCCGGCAGCGAAGCTACCTTGTTAGCCATGCGCCTGGCCAGAGGCTTCACCGGTAGGGAAAAAATCATCCGCATGGACGGTCATTTCCACGGCATCCATGATTATGCTCTTTTTAATAACCTGGCGGCCCTGGTAGACTATACTAATCCTGGGGATCGTCCTTCTCGAATTAATCCTTTTTCGGCGGGCATTCCGCGAGCCATTGCCAGGGAAACTATGATTGTGATTCCCTGGAACAACCTGGAGGTGCTGGAAAAAGTAGTTCACCAAGAGGCAGAGCAGATTGCCGGGATCATTATGAATCCTGTTGACTTTAACAATGGTTGTATTACCACTACCAGAGAATATTTGGAAAAGGTCAACGAAATTGCTCATGAACATGAGATGGTGGTAATATACGATGAGGTGCTTTCCGGTTTTCGGGTTGGGCTCTCCTGCGCTCAGGGTTATTATGGGGTTACCCCTGATTTGTGTACTCTGAGCAAAGCTCTCAGTAATGGGGTGCCCCTAGCGGCAGTGGCGGGTAAAAAGGAGATTATGTCAAAAATAATAGATCCTGAACTGCCGGTAGCTCACGGAGGAACCTTCTCTGGTAACTTGATGGGAGCGGCAGCGGCTATGGCTTCATTGAATATAATGCGGAGACCCAATTTTTATCCTCAACTTTTTGCTACCGCTAACCTTTTGTTTGAAAAAATGCAAGATCTTTTTGATGAGGAAGGCATACCGGCTCGGGTGCAACATTTGGGGAGTAGTTTCTATATCTATTTTGGGATAACCGAGCCTTTGACCGATTACCGAGACTTCAAGAAAGTTGATCAGAAATTAACTCAACGTTTCTTCCGGGGATGTATCGAGAAAGGATTATATTTTCACACTGATCTTACTGTTTCCGCAGCTCACACCCAGGCTGACATAGATGAAACCCTGGAAAAAATGCGAGCGGTAATCAAGCAAATCAAATAGTTTGCTTAAGTATCACTATACTACTTTTTATCTTGATCTTCTTGGTTTTGGAGAAATATCTGGTTAGAGGCCTGACTTTTGGAGCTATTAAAGGATAATAAAAAATGCGAGAAGAAGAACTACCTCAGTTAGCCAGACTAATAAGTGAAACGGTGGAAACAAAAAGACAGGAAATTGTTGATTTCTGCCGACAGTTAATTAAGATACCCAGTGTGACGGGAGAAGAAAAAGAGGTTCAGGAGTTCGTAGCTCCCTATTTAAGGGAGATGGGATTAGCAGTAAAAATGTGGGACCCTCAAATCACCAAGATGAGAGAGCATCCCGCCTATATAGACACAGGAGCAGATTATAAGGGGAGACCCAATGTAGTGGGTATCCATAAAGGAAAAGGTAAGGGACAGTCTTTAATTCTTAATGGGCATATCGATGTGGTCACTCCCGAGCCGCTAAAGAGATGGTCTCATAACCCCTGGGGAGCAGAAGTCTCTGAGGGCAAGATATACGGAAGAGGAGCCTGTGATATGAAGGGAGGGGTTGCCGGAATGATCAAGGCCCTGGAGATACTCCTGAAATTGGACTTAGCTCCTCTCGGGGATGTGATAGTAGAAGTAGTGGTGGATGAGGAGAAGGGTGGAAATGGAACCTTAGCCTCTATCTTGGAGGGCTATAATGCCGATGGAGCCATATTTACTGAGCCAACTTCATGCAAGATTGAACCGGCTCACCGAGGAGCCTCTTTTTGGAGAGTAAGGGTAGAAGGTAAAGGTGCTCATGCCGGGGTAATGCATAAAGGGATAAGCGCGGCAGAGAAAGCCATCTTGCTATACGGAGCTATTCAAAACT
The DNA here is from genome assembly GCA_000402295.1 of Candidatus Aerophobus profundus SCGC AAA252-L23. Classification (GTDB taxonomy): domain Bacteria; phylum Aerophobota; class Aerophobia; order Aerophobales; family Aerophobaceae; genus Aerophobus; species Aerophobus profundus. The sequence goes on along the minus strand of AQRW01000185.1, from coordinate 1,177 downwards.
TGAAAGAGACGCGTAATGAAAAAACTCAAGGCCATCCCCTTTACACTAATTATCCGGTTCCTGTTCCTCTCTTGGTGGGAAAGTTCAACAGCGGAGAATGGCCCTCGGCTGTACCGGAGGAATGTATATTAGAAGGAGCCATTGAATTCCTTCCCGGAGAAGAGCTAAAAACAGTAAGAAAAGAATTCGAACGGGCCATTGAACAAGCAGCCCAGAAGGATTCCTGGCTTAAGAAGCATCCTCCTAAAGTTGAGTGGTTTGGACTTCATTTTCCGGGGGTCCAGATTCCCCTGGCCCATCCTTTAATAAAAACCTTCCAAAGAGCTTATCGCGAAATTAGTGATGAAGAAGCCCAGATAGCCGGATTCCCGGCTGGATGTGATATGCGACTGAGAGTATTATACGGCAAGACTCCGAGCATTGTTTTTGGACCCGGAGATATAAGCTTAGCTCATAGAGTGGATGAGTTTATCCGGATAGATGAATTAGTTTTTTTCACCAAGATTCTTGCCTTGGGTATACTGAAGTGGAGTAAAAAAAGACTCGATTAGTCCGGAGAAATGACATAAATGGCTGTGGCTTTCTTGTCCCCAATATTTTCTACTCCGTGGGGTATATTTCCCCAAAATTGAATACTTTGTTCTTTACTCAGGATATATTCTTTATCACCAAGGGTGAACTTAACGGTGCCATCCAGGATTAAAAGGCACTCTATGCCCCCATGTCTTCCTAATCGTTTTCCCGTATTACTTCCAACTCCGTATTCTATGTAAGTAAATTCAAAGTCCGTTCTAAAAGCCGGATAGAGAGAGAAACATTTTACCCCGTCCCAGATAAACTGGGCTTTAATTGAATTTAAGAAAGTCCCTTTTTTTTCATTAACACTGAATAAGTTGCCTACGGGTGTTTTTAGGGCATCGGCCAGGGACCACAATGTATTAACCGAGGGATTCACTTTACCTCGTTCTATCTGACTGAGGTGGGATTTAGTTATCCCTATTCGTCCGGCCACTTCCTCCAAACTCTTATTCTGACTTTTCCTGATTTCCCGAATCCGCTGCCCCAGAGTTAAAACTGTTATCTTGTTAATAAAACTGATGTCCAAGCTAAACTCCTATCACTATTTTATAGCTCCAAAAGTTAAACCTCTAACGATATATCTCCCCAGGAATAAAAA
>AQRW01000184.1 GCA_000402295.1 Candidatus Aerophobus profundus SCGC AAA252-L23 | reverse complement strand
TAGCCCAGTCCTCATACCAGCCTCTTTTACTGGTGGGCCTTCCCACTCTGCCCAGGGCGGCCAAAAGAAGTGAGGCACCAACGGTGAAGCCATCCCGTAGTCTTTTATCTTCAATATGTCGGTTAATTATGGGAACAATCTTAATCTCCTCAGCAATGTTAAGCATCATCCTTACCAGACCGTGCTCATAAGTTTTGACTTTGCTGGGATAGTCTTCTTTACCTTTATTAAACTAGCATCTTTCTGGAGGAAGATGCATGACACAAATCAGTGTATACACTTTTTACCCACTACCATAACTTCCCAATGTCTCACTATGACCGGATTGCCTCGTCTTGATCTCCTGAATAATCTCACTTTCTTAATAAACTCACGCTAGTTAAAAAAAGAGGTACTAGTTCCCCTGGTCGTCCTTGGACTGATTCCCTAAATGAATTTGCCAAAGATTATTCTTATGACAAAGGAACCTGTCCGGTTGAAGATGATTTGGTCTCCCGGGGAAACCTTCTTTCTATACCGTCTGCTTTGACTAATGAGATTTGTGACCGGGTAATTGAGGAGTTTCAGAAGGCAGCTAAGAAATACATGTAACTCCCGTTGCTTCTCATAAGGGTGAAAAGAAAATATAGTTTTTCCTTTCTGCTATAAAGGGCAGGTTACCTGAGAGTCTGATATCTCAGGCCTTGCCTGGCTTGATTAAATGATGGAGGTTCTATTGAAAAGCTTGAATCGCGGGGAACAAAACGGTTATTTGGAAAGGTTTTTGTAATTATCTCAGAGGAGGTATGATAATGAAATACGGTTATAGTCCCATCAGTTAGGGGACTATTGTTGCTAGAGCTGAAGGGGTTACTTCTATCAGCCAGCTTTATTATCAGTCTGGTTCTTTAATCGATGCTCTTGAGGGTATTGCTGCCGCAGGATTTAAGGGAATTGAGCTCTTTGACGGGGATACAAAGCCTTATTTTAAGAATCCCCAACAATTTGCGGATCTGCTCCAGAAGTACAACCTTGAGTTCTGCGCCGCTTATTCAGGAGCAAATCTCATCTTTCCCGATGCTCGGAAAGAAGAACTGGCTAAAATCAAAACAGTGGCTCAGTTTGTTCTGGCTGCAGGAGGAGAACGGGTTGACATTGGTGCCGGAGCCATAAGAAGTACGGGTATTGGCCAGGATGACTGGAAGCTCTTGGTGCAGGGATTGAATGAAATAGTCAAAGTCTGTCAGGATGTGGGTGTGGCCTGTTGCTATCATCCGCACCTGGGGACAATCAAAGAAACCCCCAAGCAGATAACCAGAGTTCTGGAGGCAAGCAAAATCGACTTCTGTCCCGATTGCGCCCATTTAGCTGCCGCGGGCGTAGATGTAGTGAACATAGTGAAGACTTTCGCCTCTAAAATTACCTATGTTCATCTGAAGGATTGGGACGGAACAGAATTTGTGGAACTGGGAAAGGGTAAAGTAGATCTGGTTGGTTTCATGCAGGCTCTTCGGTCAATAGATTACGACGACTGGTGCACCGTAGAATTTGACCCCCCTTGCCAGAATCCCAACAAGAGTGCTCAGACTAATATGAGATACCTCGTTGATAATTTCACATGAACTTTGACAAAGCATTGGAGGTAAAACGCAGGTAAGTCTGGCCTTCTCTAAGATGGAGTCAGAGGCAGCATAATTAGCCGGAATTATTATGAAAAGTCTTGAAGCATTGAAGCCGCCGGGAAAATGCTTACTCTGTATTTTACCTGATGAGATTGCCACGTTGCTGTGCTGCTCGCAATGACGGAAGAGGGTAGAGGAGGTATCAACCTTCCACTTGCTTGACGGAAAGATGGTAGTGGGAACCGGTTTTTTTGAGACTTTTCTTGACCAGATATTTTTCCAAAGGGGTCAGCTCGTCGGTGGCGAGGAGAGTCTCTAATTTCTTTTTGTCCAGCCCGGAAACCTCATCCCATTTTCTTAGGGGGAAAAGAAGTTCCTTGAGTTTTTTCTCATCATACTCCCACCTATCTATCTCCTTAAGGGTGAGTATTTTTTCTTCCCAAGAAATCTGATCAATTCCCTTTTTTTGGCAGTATTCAATCATTTTCTCCCTTAAGAGGCTAAGTTTTTCCGTCCATTCTTTTACCTTAATCCGGGATTGATAGAATTCTTCTATTAGCTCACCGATTTTCTCCTCAACTGGCGTGAGCAGAGGAGGAGGATTCTTGGCGGGACACCAGGCCGAATAAAGACACCATTTACATTGTTGTCCCGGCTTGGGAGGAAATTTACCTTTCTCAATTTCCTCAATTGTTTCCAGTAAACCGTATTTCACTTCTTCAAAATCTTTCTTACTGCGACTGGTGTTGAAAAGGTGATCGAAGTACAGGTAATAAAAAGTTAGCTTGATTTGCGAAACTTTCCACAGATGATAAGCGGCTCTCCAGTAAATAGAAAGCTGCAAATCTTTATTGACCTGCTGCTGATCCGGCAAGGTGCGACCGGTCTTATAATCAATTACTTCCAGAGTTCCATCGGGGAGTTCATCTACTCGGTCTATTACTCCGGTGAGTTTATGGGAATCATTTAAAGGTAAAGTAAAGGATTTTTCTACGGCCAGGGTTCGCGGCGGAGAAGAAGGTATCTTAGCCAGATACTTCTTGAGCATTTCTTTACCCAGAGCAAAATAATCCGGGTGGTCCTTCTGGAAGCCGGAGGAAGTTGCCGCGTAAAGTACCTCATAGTGAGAGAGGACTTCTTCGGGTAAGGGGAGTTGGGGGTGTCGTGGTGAATGCAGGTACTCCAAAGTTTCGTGAATGAGGTTGCCAAATATGAAAGGAGGATACTCAGGAGTGGGCTTTTTATCAATGTACTGCAATTTATATCGCTGGGGACAGGAGCGGTAACAACGGGCACGAGAATAACTTATCTTCATGGTTTAAAAGACATTTCCTATCAGGCTGCTGAAAAACCCTCTATAGTCTCTTGATATTTTGTGTCAACTTTGTTCTTTCTCAAGAGCTTCTCAATGGGACATAAATCCTTACCTGTGGTATAATAGAGTCATTATCACAGAAGAAAAAGGACTTGACTATTAATCTGTCCAGGGAGTGCGGTAAAATGAGCAAAGAAGATAAAAACTTAATCGCCTATTGTGGTCTTTATTGTGGAGATTGTCCTATTCACCGAGGGAAGATTGCTGATTTGGCCAGAGATCTCAGAAAAGAGTTAAGACAGTCAAGATTTGATAAGACAGCAGAAGCTTTGTCCGGAATCTCATTCTTTGAGGTATTCAATAATTATCCCCAATGTTATGAGGTTTTAGGAGCGATGGTAAAACTCCGCTGTAGAAAGATATGCCAAGATGGTGGAGGCCCACCTTTTTGTAAAATTAGAAAATGCTGTCAGAAGAGAGATATTGAGGGTTGCTGGGAATGTGATGAATTTAAGACATGTGAGAAACTGGATTTTTTGAAGCCCGGCCACGGGGATGCTCATCTAAGAAATTTAAGAAGAATTAACAAACAGGGAACTGAAGAATTTCTTAAAGGGAGAAAATGCTGGTATGCAAAGCCAAAATGAAAATTTGGGTGGGTTTGGGAACCCTGCGGTTGCTTAGCAACCTTGCTCTTCGGGTCATATAACAGTGGATAAAAGGGAAAGCAAAGATTTCGCCAAATTGCCTTCGGCAACTTCTTTTATCCGCAAAACGTTATATGAAATTCCGAATCCCGCCTTTGGAGATGAAAATATTAAAAAGGTCAAAAATAATTTGATATGGAGGTAGACTATGGCTAAAAAACGTAAATCTTGGCAAGAGAAATTGGCAGATAGTAAGGGTCTACCGAAAGTGACTAGGAAAATGCACAATTTTCAACCGGATTTTACAAGCCTTCTCGCCGAGAATTCCAGGATAAGCTCTCCGCTGAATTTGATAAAAGTATCGATAAGCTGACACCTCTGAAGAGAAAAATTCAGAGATGACCGATTGCCTCATAGAGCAGATAGTCTACAAACTGTACGGTTTAACCTAATAAGAGATAAACTACCATTCGACAGTGTCTGGTAAAAAATATCTCTAAAAGCCTGATGGAGAAAGGAATTCCTGGGACGGTCAAAAAGAGATGTTTACCAGGTTTTCTTTTTGGGTGGGATTTTCCCTATCGGTGATTTGGTGTGACTTTTGAGAGAATTTTGAGGATTTCCGGAGGCGGTTCAATTGAAAATTTTTTGAAGATTGTCCTGCCGATGATCGGGTGGTCCCCTTTTACTTTGCCTTTTACACATAAACCAGAGGGAGTCGACTTTACCCATGTTGGTTCTATCGATATTCACTTGGTAATTGATCCCGTGGTAATTGATCCCGACATTATTGATGAAGTAAAATATGAGACTATCATCAGAATGCTACTAAACAGAGAGTATCAACCATCAGAGGAAGACTTTTCAAAACAGAGAAATTGAAAGTTCCCAGGACTAAGGTTTAGTCAGCGTTACAAGAGAAGGCTATAGAGTAAGGGTGAGTAGTGCTTTTTCGTAATCTGGATAGTATATTCCCTTTTTCTCAAACGGGGATTTTACTTGTTGTTGACCGGGAAACATAATTGTCGTTCATGAGGAGTTTGCCAAAATCCTCTGTTCATGATAGAATTGTTCTTAAGTACTGCGTTTGAGAGGTGGTTAAATATGCCGAGGCTGACTAGAAAAAGATTGAAAGAAGTAGGTCTTCCTCCGGGAACGCTTGTCCCGCCAGAGGAGAGAAAGATCGAGAAGACGTGAATTACCGTTATCGACTATGACGAAGCCCAATTCCAGGAGAAGCAGGCAAAAACGATTGATGAATGTCTGCCATTCAAGAACAAACCAACGGTAACGTGGATTAATGTTGACGGAATTCATGATGTCGAGATCATCCGGAAAATCGGAGAGCATTTTGAACTGCACCCGCTAACTCTAGAAGACATTGTGGATACAGAGGCGCGTTCGAAACTGGAGGATTTCGATGATTACATCTTTATTGCTCTGAAAATGCTTTCTCACAGCGAAAAGGAGGATGAGATTCAGGCAGAGCAACTAAGTTTGGTCCTGGGCTCAAATTTTGTAATTTCTTTCCAGGAAAGAAAAGGAGATGTTTTCGATCCTATTAGACAAAGAATCGGAACTGGGAAAGGCCGGATAAGAAAAATGGGGGCGGATTATCTCGCTTATGCTTTGATAGATACCATTGTTGATAATTATTTCATAATTCCAGAGAAGATTGGAGAAAAGTTAGAATCTATCGAAGAAGAGTTAGTCACTAATCCCACCTCGCAAACCTTTCAGGCTATCCATAGTCTAAAACGACAATTGATATTTTTGCGGAAGTCGGTCTGGCCTTTAAGGGAAGTAGTCAGAGGACTGGAAGGGGTAGAATCAGCGCTTATTCATGAATCTACTAACATATATCTAAGAGATGTTTACGACCACACCATTCAGGTCATTGATACCATCGAGACTTCCCGAGATATGCTTTCTGGAATGCTTGATATCTATCTTTCTAGTATTAGCAATAGGATGAATCAGGTTATGAAAGTATTAACCATAATTGCTACCATATTCATTCCCTTGACCTTCATCGCAGGCATCTATGGTATGAACTTCAAATTCATGCCGGAGCTCGAGCTATTTTGGGCTTATCCCTTGGTTTTGATTGCAATGACTGCTATAGCCATTTCAATGTTAATTTATTTTAGGAGAAAAAAGTGGTTATGAAAGAGTAGATCGTATTTGAGTTTTAAGGAAAAATAGCTATTTTCAGTTCTCAGTCAGATTTTGCAGAAAGTATTCTAATTTCACCCCATAAATAGAGATAGCTCATCTTAATAGAGAATTATAGGTATCTTCCCCAAGACCGCGTGCCCCCTTGACATTTCTTTTCATTTTGGCAAGATGTTATTTGGCCTGACAGACAGAGGGCGATTTTGCATTATGGCCTAATCGGATGACGGGTGGCTTTAACAGATTAGGAGATGTTTTTGTCTTCGTTATGATAGCGTAGGGTGCTGAAAATGAACAAAAAGACAAAATTTGTTCTGATATCCCTTCCTATAGTAGCAGTGATCGCCGTGGTAATCGGTATTTGGCTTCTTCGATGGGGATCCCAAGAGTACCGTGGTCCGGCAGAGAAGATTACTGTAGCGGCTTACGCCGGAGACACGGCAGCTCTGGTTTGGATAGCGGAGGAGCAAGGATATTATACTGAAAACGGTCTTGAGGTTACGATCAAACCGTATGAGGCGGGAAAACTGGCGGCCGATACTCTTTTGGCTAATGAAGCTGACATTGCCACCTCGTCTGATTTTGTCTTTGTGAGTAACAGTTTCGCCAGAAAAGACCTGAGAGTGCTGGGAACGGTTGCCAGGTTCGAGACATGTGAGTTTATGGCCAGAAAAGACCACGGGATTGAGAAAATATCCCAGCTGACAGGAAAACGTGTCGGTATCACCAAGAAGAGCTGCGGCGAGTTTTTCTTGGGGACATTTCTTACATTTAACCACCTTACGCTTGACCAGGTAGAAATTATTGACCTTACACCTCCTGAGATAATTGAGGCGATGGTGAATGGTGACATTGATGCTGCTTTGACCTGGGACCCAAACATTTACATCATGAAGAGCCGCCTGGGATCAACCGTTGTGAGCTGGCCGGCACAAAGTGGACAATCATTCTATTTCCTCCTTCTGACCACAGACAAGTGGCTCCAAAAGCACCCTCTGGTAGCTAAGCGTTTTCTCAGGGCACTACTGCAGGCAGAAGAATTCGTTGAGAGTAACAACCTGGAGGCTCAAAATGCCATCAGGGAGCGTTTTAATTACGAACCCTCCTATATGCAGTCGGTGTGGCCCAAGCATGATTTCCTGGTAATGCTTCCTCAGGATCTGCTGCTCTTGTCCGAGGATCAGGCCCGCTGGAGAATAGAAAATAACCTGACTGACAAGAAAGAAGTACCCAACTATTTGGACTATATCTACCTTGAGGGGTTGGAGGAACTTAAGCCAGAAGCGGTGACCATAATCCACTAGGAGGAAGACTTGTGAGAATCAGAACCCAGCTCCGACTCAGCATACTGGCATCCGTGATCATCATTTTTGTAGTGGGCTTGATCACCCTTTTTACCTTTCAGAAAGTAAATGAAGCCGGTAGGAACAACATGCTATCAAACTCGATAGTCAAAGGAGTGTTCGAGCTCAACCTTCTCACCAGTGATTATCTGCTTCATCCTGGAGAACGGGCCCGAATCCAGTGGCAACAAAAGTGTGATGCTCTGGGGAGCCTCCTGGCAGAACTAAGGTTCCGAGATTTAACCAGACCAGTTATTCTACAAAGCATCCTCGAGAGTCACCAACGGATTAAGATTCTCTTCACCCAATGGACCTTAGTCTACAAGAGGAGTAGCTTGGAGGGAGAGGAAACCACCTCCCCAAAGTTGCAAGAAAGATTGGTCAGCCAGCTCTTAGTGACATCCCAGGATATGGTTTCTCGTACCTCTCGACTGGCCCAATTAACTCAGGAGAACTCATTACTTACCCGGAGAAGAGCAGATTTCTACATCATGGTTTTGATGACAGCGCTGGTGGCAATTATCACCGTTAATTCTTTCTTAACCGCGAGAAATATTCTCCAGCCGATCACCCAGCTCCACGAGGGTACGGAAATTGTCGGGACCGGAAATCTGGAATTTAAAGTGGCAACCGGTACCAAAGATGAAATCGGACAGTTTTCTCAAGCCTTCGACCAGATGACCGAAAGGCTTAAAGCAGTTACTGTTTCACGAGATGAACTGGCCAGGGAGGTCACCCAGCGCAAGCAGGCCGAGGAGAGAATCCAAGAGCTCAATAGAGAACTGGAAGAGCGTCTCAGTGAGCTTACAGCTGCCCACAAAGAGCTGGAGTCCTTTTCTTACTCGGTATCTCACGACCTTCGGGCGCCTTTGCGGGGGATTGACGGGTTCTCCCGGATTGTCCTGGAAGACTATGGTAGTAAGCTGGATAGCGAGGGTAAACGCCTCCTCAAGGTCGTCCGAGATAACACCCAGAAGATGGGCCAGCTGATTGATGATCTTCTCACCTTCTCCCGCCGGGGACGCCAGAGGATAAATGAATCAACCATCAATATGCAAAAGTTGGCCCAAGACGTCTTTGAGGAGATCGGACAGACCACCTCCGAGCGTCAGCTCAAGCTGAAGATTACTGCCCTCCCTCTCGCCTGGGGAGACCGGCCCATGATCCGAGAAGTGTGGGTCAACCTTCTCTCCAACGCCATCAAGTTCACCAAATACCAAAAGAGGGCCCGGGTTGAAGTGAGTGGGAAAGTTGAGAATAAGGAAAACATTTACTCGGTGAAAGACAACGGGGTAGGCTTTGATATGCAGTATGTGAATAAGCTCTTCGGGGTCTTCCAAAGATTGCACTCGGAGAAGGAATTCAAGGGGACCGGGGTAGGTCTCGCTCTGGTGCAGCGCATTATCCGCCGTCATGGAGGACGGGCATGGGCGGAAGGAAAAGTTGATGAGGGAGCTACCTTTTACTTTGCCCTCCCTCGAGATAAGGAGGAATCATAACATGAAGAGTGATGAAGTGGAAATTCTTTTGGTGGAGGACAGTCCTGCCGATGTGGAACTTACCTTAAGGGCCCTCAAGAAAAGCCACCTGGCTAACAAGATTCAGGTGGTCAATGATGGAGCTGAAGCCTTAGAATTTGTTTTTGCCAAAGGGGCCTATCGCGATCGCTCCATTAGGAACAAACCCAAGGTAGTCCTCCTTGATTTAAAGCTTCCTAAGGTGAATGGAATTGAGGTTCTTCGCCAAATGAAATCTGATGAGAGAACCAAAGATATTCCGGTGGTAGTCCTCACCTCCTCTGAGGAAGAGCCAGATATGGTAGAGTGCTATAAGCTGGGGGTTAACAGTTACATTACTAAACCAATAGATTTTGATCACTTCACTAAGGTAGTCTCCGAGCTGGGGTTTTACTGGTTGCTTCTCAATAAGCCACCACCTTATTAGATTTCTAAAACTAAGGAGAATCCATGGACAAACGACTGCGCATTCTAATCCTGGAAGATGTTCCCAGCGATGCTGAGTTAATGGAGCGGGAACTGCGTAAGGCAAAACTTTGCTTCTCCACCCAGCGGGTGGAAACCAAAGAAGCCTTTGTGAGCGCCTTGGAGGAGTACAGGCCTCATCTTATCCTGGCTGATTACTCCCTCCCTTCCTTCGATGGACTCTCGGCTCTGGCCCTTAGCCAAGAAAAGTTCCCTGATACACCTTTCATCTTTGTCTCTGGAACTATCGGCGAGGAGAAAGCCATTGAGGCTCTAAAAAAAGGGGTCACCGACTATGTTCTGAAAGACCATCTCTCACTCCTAGTCCCCACGGTGAGCCGGGCCCTGAAGGAATGCGAGGAACGGGCCAAGCGCAGACGGGCGGAAGAAGCGATGAGAATCAAGGACAGTGCGATCGCCTCCTCCATCAGCGGGATTGCCTTTGCTGACCTTGAGGGCAGACTCAGCTACGTCAACCCCTCTTTTCTGTCCTTATGGGGCTATGCTCAGGAAGAAGAGGTCCTCGGAAAACCAGTTCTGGACTTCTGGGAGAGCAAAGATGGAGCGGCGGAAGTCCTGGAGGCATTGCACCAGAAAGGGACCTGTATGGGAGAGCTGGTGGCCCGACGAAAGGATGGTTCCCCCTTCGATGTCGAACTGGCAGCCAATCTGGTTCGGGACGGGGGGGGGAAACCGATCTGCCTGATGGCTTCTTTTATCGACATCACCCAGCACAAGAGAATGGAGAAGACTCTCCGGGAGAGCGAGAGAAGATTCAGGGAATTAGCTGACCTGCTCCCCCAAACAGTCTTTGAAATGGACCCCCAGGGCAGACTTCTTTTTGCCAACCGTCATGGACTCACCTCCTATGGTTACACTCAAGAGGATCTTGAGCGGGGGGTAAATGTCTTCCAGCTATTCATTTCAGAGGATAAAGAGCGGGTCAAAGAGAATATTCTGTGCATACTGAGAGGAGAGAAGCCCACGAGGAACGAATACACCGCGCTCCGGAAGGATGGCAGCACATTCCCAGTCCTATTATACTCCAACCCCACTATTCGTGACAACAAGCCGATTGGGCTCAGGGGAGTTTTCATAGATATCACTGAACGCAAGGAGGCGGAGATAGCCAGGGAAAACATGCAAACCCAGCTTCTGCAGGCTCAAAAAATGGAGGCTATTGGTACCCTCACCGGAGGTGTAGCTCATGACTTCAACAATATCCTAACCGCCATTCTGGGTTATACCGAGCTTGCCTTGATGGAGGTTGAGGAGACCAACCCTTTGCATAGGGATCTGAAGCAAATACATAGTGCTGGGATACGGGCCAGTAAGCTGACTCAGCAACTTCTCCTCTTCAGCCGCCGGCATCCCATGGAGTTCACTTCTCTCAATCTCAACCAAACAGTTGGGAACTTGAAGAAGATGCTCCTCCGTCTCATCGGGGAAGATATTGCCATTGAGACTCATCTCAGTCCGGACATCTGGAGTACTCAGGCTGATGAGGCCAGAATTGAACAAGTAGTCATGAACCTGGCAGTCAATGCCCGGGATGCCATGCCCAATGGAGGCAGACTCACCATCACCACCGATAATGTTCATCTGGATGAGGCATACTGTAAGGATTATCGCTACGCCCGTCCGGGACGGTTTGTTTGCCTTTCGGTTCAGGATACTGGTGTGGGGATGAATCAAGAGACTATTAAGCATATCTTTGAGCCCTTCTTTAGCACCAAAGGGCCAGCCAGGGGCACCGGCCTGGGTCTTTCTGTGGTCTATGGTATCGTCAAAGAGCATAAAGGATGGATTAATGTGTACAGTGAGCTTCACCAGGGCTCGATGTTCAAGGTATATCTGCCAGCCGTTTCCGGAGAGGCTGAAAGTAAGATGGAAGAGACCGTTTCCTCGCCCGAGCCTCGGGGAAGCGGGGAGCGAGTGCTTTTGGTGGAGGATGAGGAGACGGTGCGCACTCTTGCCGTCAGGACCCTCCGTGAACATGACTACGTCGTCTTTGAGGCCGCCAATGTAAAGGAAGCTCTGGAGATCTTTGAGAGGGAAAAAAGAGACTTTGATCTCATCTTCAGTGATGTCGTTCTCCCCGACGGAAGTGTTCTAGAATTGATTGACAGCTTCCTTTCTCGCAAACCTGAACTCTCAGTTCTCCTCTGCAGTGGCTATACAGACAGGAAATCACAATGGCGTCTTGTCCAACAAAGAAAATTCCCTTATCTGCAAAAACCTTATTCCCTTCCCAATTTGCTTCGGGCGATAAAAGAAGCATTAAGGAGACCTTAACGATACCGGAGGGGCAGTATATTTGTCTGAGGGTAGGTATCTGCTCTAAATTCTTCGTCTTCTGTATAAGAACAAAACATTAACAAGATCCTAAATCCCCTATTTTCTCTTTCAAATCTGGTCTTCAGGAAATTCAGCCTGATTTACAGGCAGTTAATTGGGCAAATTTTAACACGAGAATCTCCGTGATTCGGGGGTTGCAGAAGTACTACCCGGATAGGGAAAATCGACCAGATTGCTGTATTTGGGTATGCTCTATCTGCCATAGTCGAATTACTAGAAAGGAGGCAAAGCGAAGAACCAAACAAGAAAATTATCTTCTGTCAGATACGACTTTTTAAGATAGGAGAAGAAGCTGTAGATTTTGTCTTTTGTGCTGGCTCTTACTAAATGAGCTACCTTACTAGCGTGAGTTTATTAAATCATTGACCACAAAAACATGCAATGCCTTAACAATACTGACTTAGATCAATTAGCTAATTGTATACACTGAAGTACTTAATCCTTTTTAATTTCTTTTTTGTTATTCCCATCCCTTCAGCAAGTTTCTCAACATCAGGGTCCATCTCTTCCAGACGATAGACAGCCCGGTATTTCCCTTTAGTTTTTTGAAGGGGTCTTNCAATAAAGGTTGCCAGTCTAATAGAAGAGAGCTTCTTTAATAAAGTATCGACTGATTCAGTGAACTTAAGTTCTTCCTTGGCNTTCTTNTGGGCAANCATAACCAAAAGAAANGCNAAAAGACAAATAAAGGCNTGTACCTGCACCTTNTGATCNGTCCAGTGGTACTGGGGTAGGGCCAGGTGATANGGATTCTTCAGGCGTTTGAAGGTAGCCTCCACGTGGGACTGACCCCAATAGGTGAGAATGATTTCTTCCGTCTCCCACTCATGTCGGTTAGTGATGATGATACGACGTCCCAGCCAGTTTTCTTTCAAATGAGTAAACTCATCCTTATCAAACTGGAAGGTTAGATCAAAGGCATCCTTTTTGAGAGGACGCAGCTGCCAATGAATGAGGCTCCTCATAGCAGGAGAGCTAACGAGCGATTCAACTTTCTTCTTGATGACAGCAGCAGTCCTTTTCTTTCCTTTCTTGGTTGGTTCTCTCAGTTTTTCTTTGAGCTCATTCAGTTTAGCCAGTAGTTTCTCAATATCATGTTCCAGACCTCGAACTTGTCCNTGATAAAGCTTCCGGGAAATATACACNACACAGGTAAGATCAAGGTTCCAAATGGTCCTTCGGGTTCGGTAGCACTGAAGAGTGCGATCACCAACTCTTGTAGTCTCAAGCTGAGGATTGGCTTCATAGATGAGATCTTTGTNCTGNTGAGGGGATAGGGCTCCCACGAAGTGAATCTTNTCCTCAACCTCCTTAAGGGTTCCTTTGCTATTACTACCCTGATCAAAGATCAAAGTNAGCTCCTCAAGTGAGCCTGAGAGTGCCTTGAATCTTGCCAAGATCTCACGAAAGTTTTCCTTGAAGATGGTCCTATCAGTAAGATTACCTGCGTAAACCTGNTGNAAAAGAGGAAGGTGGTCCTGGCGTGAGAGGACCAGTAATAATCCGAATTGNTTGAGATCCATCCTCTTTTGTTTGTTTCTGCCTCTNNNNGCCAGAGAAGAGCGCTCATTAGNNGAGGCAATGNAGNTGAAGAAATTACTCATGTCCAGGAGCACAGAATCAAGGNTTATATTGTATTTACCTAAGATGAGCTCCAGGATATCCTCCTCAATGAGGGGAATTGTTTCTTGGGGAACGGCCTCCATTTGGTCCCAAAAATGCCCGAAGTCCAGTCTCCTCAAAGATTTACCCAAGAGGTAAGAAAGGCTGGTATCTTTAGCCCAGTCCTCATACCAGCCTCTTTTACTGGTGGGCCTTCCCACTCTGCCCAGGGCGGCCAAAAGAAGTGAGGCACCAACGGTGAAGCCATCCCGTAGTCTTTTATCTTCAATATGTCGGTTAATTATGGGAACAATCTTAATNTCNTCAGCAATGTTAAGCATCATCCTTACCAGACCGTGCTCATAAGTTTTGACTTTGCTGGGATAGTCTTCTTTACCTTTATTAAACTAGCATCTTTCTGGAGGAAGATGCATGACACAAATCAGTGTATACACTTTTTACCCACCACCACAACTTCCCAATACCTTACTACGACCCGATTACCCCGTTTTGATCTCCTGAATAATCTCACTTTCGTAATAAACTCACGCTAGGGGTTGACACTTCTCCAGTGATGTATATAATACCAATAAGTTATATTGTAATAATGATATGACTCAGTATTCGCGGACCAATGGGAAAAGACAGAGTTGGTATATTGTACGGTACAAGCTAGTCCTAGTTCTGTTGCGAGTGAACATTCGGAAACCTGGAGAATATTGCGGGCAGACTTACCATGTGTGGTCTAAAACAATGGGATTGAAAGAAATCTCCGAAGACACCTTTGTTGATGAATGGGGAGTAACGAGGAAACAAATCGGATATTACTATGATATTGTCGAACATCCTCTTAAGGAAGCTCAGACTGAGGATTTGGAAGGATATCCCTGGCCTGGCGCCAGATGGTGGTTATACTCTTGCGGCTGTTCACAATATGGTTCCAGACATGCCACCAGAAAACATTTGTGCTATGTTTGAGGCAGGAAAGAAGTACGGCCAGTACCCCATCACCACAAAAAGCGGGATTTAAGTGATCAAAGACAGTGGGTGGCAAGAAAGCGTGAGCCGCGTTTGCTTATGGACAACAAAAAGTAACGTTTAGGGAGAAGCATGTTTTTGACCTTTGAAACAACGTAGAGAGGCCAGAATTCAGTGAAGGAGGTGGAATAAGATTTATCATAAGGATGTGGCCTCTTACTACAGAAAACTATACTGGGAGGTTACAAGAGATGTCTATTCGAGGAAGAGTGGTTAGTTTGGGATTGTCGGTGGTATTCATAGGTATGTTTCTGTTCGGCTTCGCTTCGGTTGGACTGGCAGAGGAAACGGTAACGATAACTTTTCAATCTCATGAGTTTGCAGAAGAGAATGCCAAGAGATGGTTCACGGAGGTATTTAATGCCTACGAAGAAACTCATCCTAATATCAAAATAGAACCAATGATGGTAACTTGGCTGGAAAGAATTGAAAAGTTGCTCGTACAATTCAGCGCCGGTGGACCTCCTGACATCGTACAAGGCGACTCCGGGGACCTTGCTACATTTCTCGCTTCCAACTTCATTGAGCCGCTCGATGACTACATTACCAAATTCGCCCCTGGCTTGGCTGACAGAATGACGCCCATGATGCGCGAAAATGGAACGAACAAGGGAAAGTTGTATGGTCTACCCGAAACGGAGTTCTTTGTCATGATGTGGGTAGACACGAGGAAATTTCTTGCACATGGACTTTCACTCCCCAGTTCACCTGAGGAATTCATGAATGTGTGCAAGAAGCTGACCGACAGCTCGAAGCAACAGTATGGGTATGCAGGAACGTGGAAACCCGGAAACTACACAGTTGGAACGTACCACAATCTGTGGTGGATTCCAGGATGGGGTTCACATTTGTGGGCGGAAGATGGCACGCCCCTATTTGACGACCCTCGCACTGTCGAAGCAATGGAATTCTTCACCACATTGTACAACTCGGGATATACGCCCGGGCCAGGTATGTTGGATTCCATGGGACGAGAGACGTTTCGCAGCGGTCACTCCGCGATGTATATTCAAGGTTCTTGGGAAAAGGGTTATGTAGCTGAGAAGAATCCAGAACTCGCTAAGAATATGATTCCGATACCTATTCCAACTCCCCACCCTGAGAGGGCTTTTATGGCTACGTGGTTCCAGATGGTTCCGAAGGACGCGAAACACAAAGAAGAAGCCTTCAAATTTCTCAACTTTGTTTCCCAGGATGAGTGGGTGAAGAAACATGCAGAATACTTGGCAAAGGATATGGGATACCAGGGTGCTATGGGCGGATTTGTAGTCCAGCCAAAGAATGCTTGGTATCTGCCTTTCTACACCTTTACCCAAACAGCTGATTTCACTTACTATACTCCTCTAGGTCTCGGTAAACATGGTCTCGGAGCTATGAAAATCGTTGAAAACACTATACAAAAAGTTATCTATGACAACATGCCGGTTCAACAGGCAATGGACGAAGCTCAAAGAGAAACTGAAGAACTACTGGCCGAATAGTAGGGAAGAGTAAAGTCAGTGGTTTGCGTTGATGATGCAGGGTAGAAAGTGAGGGTATAGACGAAGGACCGTGGTATCAGGCATTTCTTTGCAGTGCCCGATGCCACGGTCTGCAGTCTGAAAAATACTTCGAAAGACTACTAATCCGTCGATTTGCCAATAATGACTCCATCATGCGAGCTCAAGAGATTTCTGGCAGACAGGGTACCACTGGCTATGGATTTTGAATGACCAGTCGATGCCTGAGAGACACTTTTTCGTGGGGAAGACGGGAAAATATGCGCTACAAGAAGTTGCCTTATTTGTTGATAGTACCCACGGTAATATGGATAGGATTTATTTTTGTGTATCCTGTCGCTATGACGTTAGGTCTTGGTTTCTTTTCCCTCGATTTAGTCCAACCCCTGAGGGAGGCGAAATTCGTAGGGTTGAGGAATTTCGGGACACTAGTGACCAGTTCCTGGTTCTGGAAAAGTGTTAAAGTAACGTTATTGTACACTGTCATCTCGGTTAGTGGAGCTTTTTTCCTGGGACTTCTCATGGCTTTGCTGGCAAATGTGAAGTTCAAAGGAAGAACTCTAGTGAGAATTTTGATGATTATTCCATGGACAATTCCTGCTGTGGGCTTTTGTATGACATGGAACTGGATGCTTAACTACCGATTTGGGATCATTAACCATTTGTTGATGGAATGGAATATAGTTGACGCCCCGGTAAGATGGTTGTTCTCTCCATCTCCGGCACTGGCAATGGTAAGTCTTGTTACGATATGGTGCATATCTCCCCTGACTATGCTCGTATTCTTGGCTGGACTCCAGACTATCTCCATGGAACTCTACGACGCGGCTGAAATAGATGGAGCGGGGACTCCTGCAAAATTCAGATATATTACCTGGCCTCGCCTGAAGCCTTCGCGTGACCTCATATTGATACTACTAACTATATGGATCTTCCGATGGTTTGTGATCATTTATCTCATGACTGGTGGGGGGCCAAACAGGGCAACTGAGACTTTGGTTGTGAAGACGTATATAGAGGCATTTGTCTTTCTCAGATTGGGATTAGCGTCCGCAATTGCAACCACCATAGTGGCCATTCTGGCGTTAGTATTGTATGTTTACATCCGGATAATAGCCAAACAAAAAGAGGGAATTCTATAAATGAGTACGCATTCCTTAACGGCAAGAAGCAGATTATTTGTCAGAATAGGCTTTTACCTACTTGTGGCCCTGATTTGTCTCATAATGGTATTCCCATTTTATTGGATGATTATCGGGTCACTTCAAACGACAATGGACATATTTGATCTTCCTAGACTTATACCTCTCCGGGTAAGCTTATCGGGCTACCGTGAACTCTTTGTTGACAGACCCATTTTTCCGTGGTTACTCAACAGCCTTCTTGTTGCGGTTTTCTCGGTGGTTATTGCCTCGCCAATTGCTATACTCGCGGGAGTCAGTCTCTCTCGGTATAGATACAGGTTCAGGCTCAGCATGCTTTATCTGGTCTTATTTACGCAGCTCTTACCGGCACCAGTAATTCTTATCCCTTTGTACATAACAATGCAAGAGATTGGCTTAGTTGATTCTTTGCTTGGACTGATCATGGTCGATGTCGGGATTTCACTTCCACTATCTGTTTGGATGATGAAGAACTTCTTCGACTATATTCCGCCGGCAATAGAAGAACAAGCCAGAATAGACGGTTGTTCTGACCTAGGAGTTCTGTTCAGAATTCTTATTCCATTGGCGCTCCCGGGTCTCATCGCCATTATTGTCTTCATCTTTATAGTCGCATGGGGTGAATACGTTCTTTCCTATACTCTTATTACTACGACCAAGAACTGGGTGTATACAATTGCTCTTCCTCATTTTCAAAGCCAATTCGACATCCAGTGGGGTGAGCTCATGGCGGCGACAATTTTCTTTGTAATCCCCCCAATTGTCTTGTTTTTATCGATACAGCGATACTTCATTCAAGGGTTGACACGAGGATCCGTCAAAGAATAGGTACGTGCCTCCCTTAAGTTTTTGGAACTCAGAAATATCTGAAGGGAGTAACCGCCATGGAATTCTGGGAACCAAATCCTCGAGGATTTACTGTGTGTGGTGTCTTTATCATATGTATGTAGTGTAGGTGTTTTGACCTGAGGCATATTTGGAGGCAACCGATCAAGACACGAGATCAGCCTGCAGCTTAAGAATCGGGAAGTAGTGTCCGACCAACCAGGTGCACCTCCGCGGCAGCCTCCGGATACCTGGAGGTGATGTGTTCGGATGAGTGGCAGCAGAAGGTGTGGGATTACATTCGGGTGCTCCCGCCCAAGATCGGAGGCGTGTCTCCTCAGGTACTTCAGGAGAATCCATGGTTGAAGGTGTTCATGGATCTGTCCACCACCGGAGAGCGGGGAGTGTTCCACAAGGGCGCAATGCAAATCATGCCGCAGATCAAGGAACTGGAGGAGTCGATTCTGGGGATGGTACTCTTCGGCGACAAGAGTCCTCGAGAAGCGTGCAACATGGTGCAGAATAAGGTAGAAGAACTGGTGCGTGAGCAAGGATACCTAGACTAGCTCACGGGTGAAACCGGAGGCGACGGATAGGGTTTGTGTGCGATCGAAGTAGAAAAGGGCGGCGTCCATGCCGATTCGGTGGGCACCGCACCTCAAATGGAGGGGCGTGTGATGACCTCACGGGAAAGGGTGCTGCGAGCGCTCAATCACGAAGAACCTGATCGAGTTCCCCTGGATCTTGGCGGCGGCTTCACCTCAGTGCTCTTAGACACGTACCGTAATCTGCGGGCGTACCTGGGCATTACCGAAGGCGAGGTTCAACTCGTCTCCAGGGTATGGCAGCTGGCCCGGGTGGAGGAAGCAGTACTGAGACACTTCGAGATTGATACCCGCTACGTGGTGGAGAAGGGCCCGAAAAGAGTGGCGGAACATCAGTCTTCGTCCGGCACATTGATTGATGAATGGGGCGTGGAACGACGGAAAGTCGGATATTATTACGACATCGTGAGATCTCCTCTCGAGGCTGCTGAGACAGAAGACCTGGCAAGGTATCCCTGGCCTGATCCACTTGATCCCGGTNGCACTGATGGTATTCACGAGGAGGCCAAGAGTCTTGGTCAATCTACCAATTACGCCGTGGTGGGACGACCCAGTAGCTCGATTTTCGAACAAGCGTGGTACATGCGGGGATTCGGGCAATTCCTCATGGATCTGGTGGTGGATAAGAGATTTGCCCATGCTCTATTGAGAAAACTGACGGATATCAAGAAACAGAGGATCGGCAGGTTTTTGGAGGAAGTCGGGGAGTACAT
Organism: Candidatus Aerophobus profundus SCGC AAA252-L23; assembly: GCA_000402295.1. Classification (GTDB taxonomy): domain Bacteria; phylum Aerophobota; class Aerophobia; order Aerophobales; family Aerophobaceae; genus Aerophobus; species Aerophobus profundus. The sequence goes on along the minus strand of AQRW01000184.1, from coordinate 33,877 downwards.
CGACGTCATCGCGGTGGGAGATGATCTGGGTACGGATCAGAGTTTGATTCTCTCACCGGATCTGTACCGGGAAATGGTCAAACCATACCAAGCAGAATTGTTCGCTCTGATTCATTCCGCCACCAAGGCGAAGATTTTCTACCATAGCTGCGGGAACGTCGTGGGGTTGATCGAAGATCTGATCGAGATCGGAGTTGATATTCTCAATCCGGTACAGGTGTCGGCGGGTGATATGGGCGATACGGCGGCGTTGAAGCGACAATTTGGGGATCGAATCTGTTTCTGGGGGGCGATTGACACCCAACACGTTATGCCTTTCGGATCGGAACGTGAGGTATGGGACGAGGTAGAGCGGAGAATTCTGGATCTCGCGCCCGGTGGTGGCTATGTTCTGGCGGCGGTGCACAACATGATCCCTGACGTGTCGCCGGAAAACATCTGTGCCATGTTCGCTGCCGGAAGAAAGCTGGGTCAGTATCCGCTCGCGAGTCAAGCAGCGGCTGTTCTCGGTTGATCCTGCAGGAAGAGAAACCGTCGAATGCGTGGACTAGCGCTGGTAGGGATATCTGTCGGAGCATGAATAGATGAAACCATTGTATCTTCTGGGCGTGGACATCGGCACCAATAGCTGTAAGGTGGTATTGATTCAGCCGACCGGGGATCTTATCGCCACCGCGTCTGAGGAGTACCCGACCTTGTACCCGAGGTCGGGGTGGGCGGAGCAGCACCCGGACCATTGGTATGCTGCGTTCAAGACGGCGCTGGGAAAGCTCGTGCGTCAGACGGGGATTGCTTCGGAACAGGTAGAGGCGGTGGGCGTGACGGGTCAGATGGTGAGCCTGGTCTGCCTGGATCGCGGAGGGCAGGTGCTGCGGGATTGCATTCTGTGGTTGGATCAGCGCGCCTCAGCCGAGGTGGTATGGTTGAAGCGGGACCTGGGCCAGAAATTCCAGGAGGTCACCTGTCTCCCCATCAATCAATCGTTCACGCTTCCCAAGTTGCTCTGGCTCAAAGGGAACGAACCATCCATCTGGAAGGCCCTGTATCAGGTGCAACTGCCCAAAGACTATCTCCGCTACCGGCTTACCGGTACCTGGGCTACCGATGTGAGTGATGCCTCAGGCACTATGCTCTTCGATCTGCACCATCTGGACTGGTCGGACCGAGCGTGTGACATGGCCGGAGTGCCGCGGGACAAGCTGCCACCAGTAGCACGCTCTCACCAGATGGTGGGGCAGATACAGGCAGCGGCCGCCCGGGACCTGGGGCTCCGGGAAGGGGTACCGGTGGTCGCCGGTGCCGCTGACCTGGCGGCGGATAATCTGGCGACTGGTATCACCAAGCCAGGACAATGGGTGACTCGTATGGGGACAGCGGGAAGCACCTCACTGCTCCTGGATGAGCCGATTCGTGACTGGCAGGGAATTTGTTTCTGCGCCGCGCATTGTCTACCTGGTAAGTACATTCTGGAAGTGGGAACGCATTCATTCGGGCGGGCCTACCGATGGTTCAAGGACACCTTCGGTGCCCCGGGGAGCGAAGGTGACGCGGGAGAGACACGGAACCCTTACGAGATCATGGAGGAGCTGGTCGCGGAGGTCCCGGTGGGGGCCGGCGAGCTGGTGTTTCATCCCTTTGTGGCCGGGTCTCCCTACTGGCATCCCGACCTGAGAGGTGCCTTCCTGGGAATTCTCCCGAAACACCGGAAAAGTCACTTTGCCCGGGCGGTGCTGGAAGGAACGGCTTTCACCCTCTACGATTCCATTGCTCTGCTCAAGAATCTCGCTCAGACTGAGATGAAGGAGTACATACTGGTGGGGGGTGGGTCGAAGAGTGCGACCTGGCGTCAGATTGTGTGTGATGTGCTAGGACATGATGCGGTGGTGTTGGAGAACTGTGATGCGGCACTGGGTGCGGCGATGCTGGCAGGGGTCGGTGCAAAGGTATTCGCGGGATTTCCGCAGGCGGTGGCCCGCTGCGTGAAACGCAAACTGACGGTGCAGTACGACCCTGAACACCATCGGCGCTATCAGTACCTGCGGGAAACCTTTCATCGTACGCATCAGTTTATGAGCGGCATGTTTCCACTTGAAGGTCAGGAGCGGCGTGCGGAACCGGAATCTGCCAAAGACGGCTGCCGTTAAGTGACCGGCCGAGGATTCTCGGTATCAGATAAACCTAGAGGAGGTGCAGCAAGTGAAGGAAGGGATAGCAGTGCGACAGCAGCCCAGTGGTTGCTGTCGACAATTCTTGGAGTATGAGCTCAGCAAGATTGTGGGACCGGAACACGTGGTGACAGAGCAAATGGAGCGGGACGTCCAGTTCGTGGATGTGTGGTGGGTTACCCGCTATTGGTTCTTCGAGCCGGAGGAGTTTCCCCAACCGTTTGCCATTGTGTTTCCGGAGTGCACCGCGGAGGTGGTGGCACTGGTGAAACTGTGCAATGAACACCGGGTGCCTTTTGTCGCCCGCGGTGGCGGGGCGGGAGATTCGGGCGGTTCTATGGCGCTGCAGCATGGCATTGTGATTGATATGAAGCGAATGAATCGCGTGCTAGAGTTGAGCGAGAAGTCACTCACCGTCAGAGTTCAGCCCGGGATCATCCAGAAACATCTGGAGGAATACCTTAATCGGCGTGGCTATACCATGAATCATCTGCCGGCATCCTTTAACACCTCGGCGGTGGGTGGATTCATCAGCACCAACGGGACCGGAGTGCTCTCTTCTCGGTACGGGAAAATGAGTGATATGGTGCACCAAGTGGAAGTGGTGCTCCCATCGGGGAAGATCTTTCGCAGTCTTCCGGTGAGGTCGCATTCCACCGGACCGGATTACTCTCGGTTATTCTTTGGTGCCGAAGGAACTCTGGGCATTGTGACTGAAGCGCGATGCAAGATCTACTCGCTGCCGGAGAAGCGTGCGTTTCGGTCCTTCATCTTGCCGAACCTGGCTGCCGGCATCGAAGCGGGTCGCCGCATCATGATGAGTCAGCTATCGCCCTCTCTGATGCGCCTGTACGACCAGGCCGATACCGCACACGTTCTCAAGAACCAATACGGCTTGGAACGGGAAGGCTGTACGGTGCTGGTGGGCTTTGATGGACCGGCCCGACTGGTGGAGGTGCAACTGGAGTTAGCGCTCGAGATCATGGCTGAGGCCGGCGGGGAGGACCTCGGTGATAAATTGGGATGGAACTGGTGGAACAATCGCTATCGTTCCTACTATCCTCCACTTGACTACGTGTGCGAGCCGTGGATGACGGCGGTGACCGATACGGTGGCATCCTATGAGGCGATAGAGACGATTTACTGGGAGATGAAGCGTACCGTAGAAGAGGGCTTCGCCCGATGGGGAGCTCAGTTTCACGCCCATTTTTCCCATTGGTACGACTGGGGTACAAGCCTGTATCCCACCTTTGTGGTGAAACAGGTCCCTCAGGAGAGAAAAGAAGCATTGATGGTATATCAGCAGCTACTTGATGCCTGTCATGAAGTATCGATCCGCCACGGAGGCGTGGTCAACGAGCATCATGGAATCGGGCTCAAGGCGGGGCGCCTCATGCGGCGGATCTATGGGGACAGCTATGACCTGGCAGTGGCGATCAAACGTGCCCTTGATCCGAATAATCTGATGAATCCCGGTAAGCTTGGCTTAGGAGACTAAACTATGAAGAAAGAAACCCTACAAGAAACCATAAAGATGTGCCGCTTCTGCTTCATGTGTCGGCACGCGTGTCCCACCTTTCTGGCAACCCGACGCGACGCCCACACCCCCCGGGGCTACGCGCTGGAGCTATCGGCTATCATGGCGGGAAAACGCGATTGGGACGAGACAACTGTGGCTCGCTTCTATCAGTGCAGTCAGTGCGGTCTTTGCCGGGAGGATTGTGAGTTTCACTGGCCGGAAGATGATCTGGTCCAGGCTGCGCGGGAGCTGATCGTGGCGGCAGGAAAGCAGCCGGAGATCGTGAGCCGAGTGGCCGCACGTATTGTCGATACCGGTTCTCCTTATGAAGAGTCCGGAGAGGGCAATGCCGCTACCGGAGAAGCGCGAGGAGACAGACCGGAGGTGCTTTATTTCGCAGGTTGTGCTGCCCGGCATAGCCATCCGGAAATCACCCGGAGTGTGACGCGGATACTGGACGCAACGGGCGTAAACTGGATGAGGCTGAACGATGAAGGGTGTTGCGGAACACCGCTCTATGAACTGGGGTATACTGCGGAAGCAAAGCGAGTAGCGGCCAATCTGGCAGAGAGGATAGCCCAGACGGGAGCGAAGACACTGCTCACCGGATGTCCGCACTGTTATCGGGCCTTCAAGGAGAAATTTTCCGAGTGGGGTATTGCGCTGCCCGCGGACATGCGCGTGCTCCATACCACCGAATATCTCCAGGAGCAGGCGGTAGATACCCTTCCTTCTGGTGCCTTCACTGATTTGCAGGGAATTGGCTACCATGATCCCTGTCAGTTGGGGCGGAAACTGGGAGTATATGACGCACCTCGTGCCCTCCTCGAACGCCTCTCGGGAACCACTCCCATTGAGCTCTTTCATAGCCGAAACAAGGCGGAATGCTGTGGGGCTGGCGCCTCGATGTTGCTGACCTATCCGGAAGTGTCAGCCCAGATCGCGCAAAGACGCATTGATGCAGCGCGGGAAGAACATGTAAAGACACTCGTCACCGCCTGCCAGAACTGCAAGACGGTGCTGAGCCAGGCGGCCGGAGAGACGATCAAGGTGCTGGATCTGATGGAGCTCTGGTCGGCGCTGCTGCCGGATGGGGAAAGGGGCTGATGTGATGGCAGATCCCCTGAGCAAACTGGTAGTCTATGGTTCACCCGGAAAATACATCCAGGGTGCGGGGGCACTGGCACATCTGGGAGCGTGTGTGGCTCAGTTGGGTGGCCGGGACGGTACCTGCATCCTGTTGGATGCGGGGGTTCAGTTTCTTCGAAACGAATTGGAGACATCCCTGCAGGCGAAAGATGTACCATACCTAATCAAGGTGTTTGGGGGGGATGTCCGGTTCAAAGTCGCTGACCGTATTGCCTCGGAGGCGAGTAGCACCGGGACGGGCGCAGTCGTAGTGGGAGTGGGAGGCGGCAAAACGTTGGACATGTCCAAAATGGTGCGGCACCGGGTAGGGGGTGCCAACGTGATTGTGCCTACGATAGCGGCGACTGATGCGCCGACCAGCCACTCGGCAGTGGCCATGGACGATCAGGATCAGGTCAGTGTCGAGCACTACCGGAGCAATCCCGATCTGGTTCTGGTGGACAGCGAAGTTATTGTCCGGGCGCCGGTCCGCTACTTCGTGTCCGGGATCGGTGACGCCATTTCCAAAAAGTATGAGGTACGTGCTGCTCATGCCGTGGGGGAAACTAATTTTTTTGGCGGACGATCCGCCTTCTTCGTAGATCCGCTCCTGAATATCTGTTACCAGGCGTTGCTGGACCACGGCTACGAAGCCATGTGCAGTGTGAAACGTCACCAGGCAAATGAATCGGTGGAGACTACCATTGCGGCCACCGTGCTGCTCAGCGGACTCCTGTTTGAAAACGGGGGACTGGTGGGGGCCCACAGTATCGCCAACGTGTTGGTCAATGCCGGCTACGGGGTGCAGAATCTGCACGGTGAACTGGTCGCGGCAGGACTGATGTTGCAGCTCATACTGGAGGATCAGCCCACTGCGGAGCGTGAAGAATTGGAACGCTTCTACGCTCGAGTCGGGCTTCCTCTCTGCCTCTCGGACCTCGGCATCGATACGGGTAATGCCGAGACCGTAGGGCACCTTTCCGAACAGATCAAAGCGCGTCTGGCGAAGCACGACTTCCATCGCTCCGATGCAATTATTTCTGAGGCAATACGAATGCTGGAAGTGCTGAAAAGCGAGCGTCACTCGAGGGTTGAATGACCGCGAGCCACAGATTCAGGGGCAGCGGTCACAGGTGTCAATGGACACGAACTTTTGCGAATATTCCCTTTGTCCTGCTGATGAATGCGCATTGGATTATGAAGTCGAACTCATAACGGTGGGCTCTGCCTCCTTAGGTGACAGGGGCTGAAAGCCCATCTCACCAATGATCACCACCGAGACTCGGTAGTACCGTCTCCTTCGATGCGTTCTGGTGGGAGGGCGGCATCTTCTTTCAGCATCCGTATCAGGGTCATCTAATCTTTTGAACAAGACCCGATAGCTATACTTAATGGTTTTCAGGCCCAAGCTAGCCGCCAGATGAGTCTTGCCCACCCCGGGCGGGTCCAAGAAGATGACGTTCTCGGTCCGCCTCACGTACTCGCACGTGGACAGGGTCTCGATTTTCGCTCGGGACAGGTCTGGCTGAAAGGAGAAATCGAAGGTTTCCAGGGTCTTGCCCGGAGGAAGCGAGAACAGGCGAAGGTACATGGCCACTCGTTCTTCCTGGAGGCTGTCATACACACTCTTCCCGGTGGCCGGACACCGCAGACACTGCATCTTCTTCGTAATGAGGGCATCGGTCAGTGCCTGCAGCTCCTCCAGCGTCGCCGGGGTAAGGTGCCGGCTCTCGAGCAGCCGCCGCACCAATTTCACTTTGGCTTCTACCTTCCCCTTGTTGGTAGGAGCACCGGCCCCGGAGGCAGTGATGCGGAAGCCTAAATCCCAAGCATAGGCTTGGTAGGTGGGATGGATGGTTCCGGTGCTGCCTTGTCCCCTGGTGAGGCGGTCTTCACATTATCCGGCCGCACCGTGGCAGGGATCCCTCCTAAGAAGCGGAAAGCTGTGGTGTGAGAGGCAATCCAGGAGGTTTCTTTGCGGTCACGAGCCCAGATGACGGCGAAAGCCCGAGAGAAGGCGAGGGTCACGACGAGGCGTGCAGCGTCGCCTCGGTGCCTGCCAGCATGACCTTCACCTGCTCCAGCCAGTCCACTTGGGCCAGGCACCCTGCGGGCAGCTCCACCCTTCGGTGGGGACGGATACGAGGTGCAGGATAGTGTTTCCTCACAAACCGCACTACCGATCGGTAGCTGTGCGGATACTCATAGGTGTCCTGCAAGTGTTCAAACAACGTCTGGATATTCGCAGGCCGATGTGTGTCCCGATGCTTGTGTGCCGCCATGCAGTGCGCTATGATGTTGGTACAGCGTTGAGCTTTCATTGGTTTGTCAGCTCGTCGGTCAGGCTGATGGGGATCTTTCGCCAGATGGTAGCGAATCGTGCCTTCAGTGACCTCAAAAGAGTCGGGCGATTGCGGTAGTACGCAACGTGTTCCCGTGCTTCTGTTCCAGACTCCTCAGTCCCATGACCTCCTCCTTAAGAAGACGGCTCATTACGGGGTTCCCTCCTGTTCGTGGTTGGTTCTCCTGAACAGGATATTACTGGAGCCCCACGTTCTTTCAACTGCTTACTCCCTCGTAAAAGTTGCTGTCCCCTAAGGTCGTAATTCTGCCTGTCCACCGACATGGCGGGGTTTCCTCCTGTTTTTGTTTTGTTATAAACTTATCAGGAGTATAAAGGAACCTCGCCTTTTTTTCAAATATTCCCCTCGTAAAAGTTGCCGTTCCCTAAGGACATGTTATACCTGTCCGCTTACAGTTGGGGTATGACATTTTCATTGTGCAGAAAGTATGACATAATTACTTTGCATTAACCTTCACGTAACACATGTTTGACAATTAGTTTCTTTGTCATATGCTTTATTTGCAGAAAAGAAGTTTTTTTATCCAGGGGGGGTCAAGATGACTGGCAATAGCAGCAAACGGCCGATTGAGTTCAAAGTTCAGGTCATCATCGAGCCTGATGAGGACGAGTTCCACGCTTACTGTCCCGCCTTAAAGGGCTTGCACGTTCCCGGAAAGACTAAGGAAGAAGCCTTGGCAAATGCAAAGGAGGCTGCTGCACTTTACCTTGAAACTCTGATAGAGAATAACCTTCCCATTCCACTCAGTGTTCCTGGACCAAAGAGATTAATTCCGGTAGCGTCTCGGAGAAAACATGCTCAGCCCCAAACCGAAGATGTATTGATCTCGGTCCGATGAAGTTTCCACATACTTATATGGAAGGGAGATGAATAAAAATGTCTCAAGTTGAACAACTTAAGCGGTCTATCGAGTCTCTTTCTGAGGAAGAATTTACCCTTTTGAGAAAATGGTTTTCGCAGAAAGACTGGGGAAAATGGGATGAACAAATTAAAGAGGATTCAAAAGCGGGAAAACTTGATTTCTTGGTAAATGAAGCTCAGAAGGAAAAGCAAAGCGGAAAATTGAAAGCAAATCCTCCTCCCTTCATTTTAAGAAAATTGGTATTTTTTGGTCTGTTAGGATTAGTCTTAACCATCGAGCTCTCGCTATTAAGGATAGTTCAGACTATATCTGGGTCTGGGTAGGAAATCATGATGAATATCAAAAAATGATCAAATAAGAGGGCCAGCAAGGTACTACAACCTGACCACTATTGTTCGCTGCCTGCCCGTCGGCAGACAGGTACTCCGTAGTGACAGGTGAGCTTGATCATGAGGAGGTAGAAATGAGAGTACCTCAAGAGCTCGGTAGCAAGGGAAGCCTGAAGTGGATTCAGTTGCTAATCAACCGGCACGCTGACTTGCTTTCTGATAAGATTCGAGAACAAGAGCAAGATTTACAGGGCGAAGCGATGACCTGGCTTTCACCCCTGGAGTCAGACCAGTTCGCTGAATACCGAGACGGATCCTTTCTGGCTCGTCTTGGTTTTGAGGGATTGTCAGCAGAACTTGCCGACTTCTGGCCCAGGCGAGGCCCTCAGTGGGATGCCCTGGGGATGACTTCTCAGGGGAGTTCTCTCTTAGTCGAAGCGAAGGCTAACATCCCGGAGCTTATCTCTCACTGCGGAGCGAAAGACCCTAACTCCCTGAGACTCATTGCCAAGCGTCTCAAAGAGACCCAGAAGTGGCTGGGCTGTCGGTCCACCAAGGACTGGACGAGAGACTTCTATCAGTATGCAAATCGTCTGGCCCATCTCTACTTTCTGCGAGAACTCCAGGGGAGAGATGCCTTCCTTGTCTTTGCCTACTTTGTCAATGACACCACACACATCCCCACATCATTCCAGGAATGGCGTGGTGCACTGCAGTTACAGAAGAAGCTGATGGGTCTTTCCCCGTCAAGATTCAGGCATGTCATCGACATCTTCTTGGATGTCAATGAGATACGGGAACTCGAATAAGTAGTTGCAGCAGATGACTAATCCCCGCTGCTGAGCTTGAATGTTAGCTGTCTCAAATTGAACTATGAATGAAACTAAAATCAGAGAAGTTCTCGTTGAGCATGGACGTCAGAGCTGCTCATCCCCGGTGACAAGGCGGTCAATGATGCTCTAAGATCATTAATTAATATCATAAAGAAAAGAGAAAAAAGATTTGCCGAAAAAGAGGATGGACGCTAGTAGGTGTTTTGCTATCTACCGGTAGACAGGTGAGTTTGATCATGAGGAGGTAGAAATGAGAGCACCTCAAAAGCTTGGTAGCAAGGGAAGCCTGAAGTGGATTCAGCTGCTAATCAATCGGCGTGCTGACTTGCTTTCTGATAAGATTTGTGAGCAAGAGCGAGATTTACAGGGTGAGACAATCACCTGGTTTTCACCCCTGGAGTCAGACGGGTTCGCTGAATACCGAGACGGATCCTTTCTGACTCGACTTGGTTTTGAGAGATTGTCAGCTGAGCTTGCCAAGTTCTGGCCCAGGCTAGGCCCTCAGTGGGATGCCTTGGGGATGACTTCTCAGGGGTACCCTCTCTTGCTGGAAGCCAAGGCTAACATCCCGGAGCTCATTTCTCACTGCGGAGCGAAAGACCCCGATTCTATTAGACTCATTGCCGACCGTCTCAAAGAGACTCAGAAGTGGCTGGCCTGTCGGTCCACCAAGGACTGGACGAGAGACTTCTATCAGTACGCAAATCGTCTGGCTCATCTCTACTTCCTACGAGAACTCCAGGGAAAAGATGTCTTCCTTGTCTTCGTCTACTTCGTCAATGACACCACGCACATTCCCACATCATTCCAGGAATGGCGTGGGGCACTGCAGTTACAGAAAAAACTCATGGGTCTTGCCCCATCCAGACTCAGGCATGTCATTGACATCTTCTTGGACGTCAATGAGATACAGGAACTCGAACAAGCCACGGATAGTCCCCGCTGCTGAGCTTGAATGTTAGCTGTCTCAAATTGAACCATGAATCAAACTAAAATCAGAGAAGTTCTTGTTGAGCATGGACGTCGCCTTTTCAATGCAAAGAGAAGTTTCGTGAAATTCACAGGAGACCAGGAAGCTGATGAGCTACTCAATGATCTCCAGCGGTTCCCACACGCTTTTGTTATTGCCTGCGTCATGGATAGGCAAATGCCTGCTGAAAGAGCGTGGCTTATTCCTTACCGATTTCTCCAAAAGGTAGGGGATTTTACTTTCTCTAGGCTTGTTGATCTTTCACTTCATAGAATTCAAGATTTGATGACAAACCCGGAACCCTTACACCGTTTCCCTGATAAGATGAGCAATAATTTCCACCAGGCAATAATCACAATCAATAAGAATTACGGTGGTGATGCTTCCAAAATATGGAGAGGCACTCTATCTAGCGCAGAAGTAGTCTATCGATTTTTACAATTTCGTGGTGTAGGCCCAAAAATTGCGACCATGGCGGTAAACATTCTTGCCCGAGACTTTAAAATACCTTTAAGCGATTATTACTCGATAGATGTTTCAGCTGATGTTCATATAAGACGGGTTTTTCGTCGATTAGGCTTGGTTACAAAGAAGGCCTCAATCGAGGAGATTGTCTATAAGGCAAGAGCACTTAATCCAGAATTCCCAGGACTAATGGATTTTCCGGTGTGGGAAATTGGGCGGAATTGGTGTAAATCTCAACAACCGACATGTAAAGATTGCTATATGAAAAAACTATGCCCAACTAGCCGGGACAGCTAACCATTCATTGAAGCTGACCGCTTATTCCGCTGCGCTCAATAATCGGCGGCTGAATTCAGCTGTTATGTCAAGAGAAACCATGAACAGTCCAGGCGGAACAGCTAAACCCCATAGCGAATGTAGTGTCATGCTGGATCCTCGTGATGTCTTTCAACGGACGCCTACATTCAACGGCATGCGCACTCATCTTTGACTTTGTCATCGCAGGTTTCGTCCTGCCGCCCAGGTTCGTCCTGTGATAGAGACCGAGTGCAAAGAAGCACCCGCAGTATTGGCGCAGAATCCGCAGGTATCTCGGGGCCATCAAAGAGATGAAGCCGCTCATCAGGAAAAGGGGTTCTTTCTGCTACCGCCGATGACCTTCGATCAGTTCGTATGTTGCGGGTTTGACGTTGGGTTTTCACCCGATCCTGCTATGCATAAAGACAAGTTCTTCAGTCCGCCGGGAGCATCTGTTTACATCGCAGCGAAACACACAAGCGTGCTGATTTTCCGTCGGTAGATTCTTCTTGCTGTGTGACGCTGCTTTCTGGGTGCGGTTTGATCCTCTCTAAGGTATCCATCGATGATATCTTTTGCTGGTCCAATAACCGGCTCAGGAGCAGGGGCTCTCCCTTTTGTAGACGGGAGGTTCACTATCACTTAGGGCACGTCTTATGGTCTTTCTTGAGCGGTTAAGCTGCCAGGCAATTCTTTTAATACTCCAGTGTCTCCTGAAATATAACTTTCTCATCTCTTCTTTGTCTTCCACCTCGACTATCTCCTCCCGGCAGCGGCCGATAATTTATTCTTATCAGTATACCGGATTTCTTTTGATCGGGTAGTCCCCTTTTGTCTTACCACGCATATTGACCCGAGAAATAGAAGAAGTATATTTATAGAAAAACAATCGGGGATAATTGGAGGACCAATTGCACGGCTCCGAGTATAAGAAGAAACTTTATAAGAGACATCTGGATTTAACTAGGGCGATAGTGCAAAAATTTCAGCAAAGGATAAGTGAAGAGAATATAGAAATTTCCAGCAGGGACATCGTGGATTTACCGGAATTTAGAGCTTGTATAGAACTTATAACAAACGACCCTGCACTGGAAGCGTTTAAGTTAACGACATCATTCAACCTTGATGAATACCAGAGTTTTTGTGAAGGTGCACTCTTGAATTTTCTACAGTGGCCTCTTTATCGGTGGAAAAGGTTTGATAAGGAAGATTTTGAAGTCCTCTATAAAGAACGCGAACTTTGTGTATGCCCGGACGAGAAAGATTACAAGATAATTGGGTATCTAACTCACTCTTTTGAAAGTGAGGAAGAGGGAATAAATCTTAGGGATGGTGTAAAGATAAAAAAACTTAGCAAAGAAGAACTGTCACTATTGTCTCTCAATGAGACTAATAATCTTTCTTTGGGAAAATATGGTTTAGAAATTCAAGGTAAATTTAGATGCTCTCCTCATCCAGATATATATCCTCAAGCACATTTCCAAAATGAAAGAAACAGTATTTTATGCTCATGGGCTAAAGCTCCCTGCCAAAAAGTAGTTTGGGCACTGAGGCTATTTAAGGAAGCAGACGTCAATATTCCTTGTCTATCTCTTTTCTGGTCTTCTCTTAGTTCTACTTTTGGATGCTATACCCATTTCAGAGTTGATCCCTTCTATGCTCCAACAGTATATAAGCTAACTGAAGAAGAGAGACTATGGACTTTGTAAACTTCTGGCAAAAATACCACAGATTGATGGAAAAAGTAGATTTAAACACAGCTCTCCGAAGATTTGGTTATCTGTTTGAGAGGGTGCGATCAGAGGATAAACTAATTGATTGTGTCTTGGCTTTTGAATCGCTATTTTCAAAAGAGAATGAGAGCAAGTCAGAAAATATTTCTCGAAGAATGTTAAAATTACTTCAAAACAACAAAACAGTGTTAGATTCGTTCAGTGATAGATTTAGAGACTTAGGGATACAACTCAAAAAAGAAGAAATTCATAAAAGAATCAAAAAAGAACTAAAGCTTATTTACGACCTGAGAAGCAAGATTGTCCATGGAGGGAGAGCGAGGGAAATTGATAAGAAATTGAAAAAATTTCAGGGGATTAGTGATATTAGCGTAACTCTTCCCTTATCCGACTTGGAAAGAGAGCGCTTATTAAAGATTTCTGCATCGAAAAGTGTTATCTATTTAAGGGAAGCCATAAAAGAAGTTCTATATCTTTTTAAACAAGGTAATGCGAAGGACGTAAACAGCCTAATTGACTATTTGGACAAAGTCTAAACGTATTATAATGACAACCAAAATGGGTGGTATAATAAAAAGTGTGTAAATTCAGCAGACAAATTGAAAGTTTCCAGGACTAAGACTTGGTCAGCATCCCAGGGGGAATCAAAAGTGTCTCTTGTATAAAGATAAGATTTTGGTAATATATATACATAGCCTGCAATGAATTTGCAAATTAGATTATGTGCTAGACCAAACAGGTATTTAATCTACCAAACCGGCATGTTTTCTCTATGTATTTGGTGGCCAACCCAGGCTATGCATTCCGTACGAGGTAGATGTTTGCATCGCTGGAGCCTGTTTTAGATATCTATCCATATTGCCTGTGTTAACAGTGAACATGATATCCTATTGTCAAAACTGAGCCTATCAGAGAAAAGTTGGTCTCAATTCCTGTGTTATGAATGGGCTCAAATGTTCCATTTCTGGCCTCACCTCATTAAATGCAAGCTCGAGCCAAAGCAAGAGGCGATCTTAGTAATAAGCTAGTGTATTTCCAGGTTAAACCGCCAATTGACCCGATTCTATTTCAACATGGAATTATAATGATCGTACCTGCTGGATGTAGGCAAAAGAATTAAAAGAGATCTTACGGATCTTCTGTGGATCAATAGGTCGAATTGCCCCTTTTTCTACAACATCCACAGAGGTTTGACAAAGCATTGAGGGAGCAGGTGAATGGAATTGTCTGTTCATAACGATAACCAAATTAAGGAAATTCCGGACATCCACCCCGGAATTTTCAAGGCAGCATCAGCTGGAAAATTAGTTGTATTTATTGGGGCAGGAGTCTCTCGAATTATCGGATGTCCTTCTTGGAAAGAATTTGCTTTGAAGCATTTAGATGATCTACGTGAGAGGAAAGCCATAAACTACTATGAGTATAAAAGCCTCTGTGAATATGGAGTAAGGAAGTTGCTTTCGATCTGCAGACAAATACGCGAAGAAAAACGCTTATCCCCACCAAACACAAAATCCTTTCTGGAAGGCGATAGAGATTTACGAAGAAAGTATAAGATTTATGAAGACATATATTCTTTTAATGTAATCTATATTACAACAAACTACGATGACTATTTGGATCAGATTGCCGAGGCAAGCTCTCCAAGACTCTCGTCTATCTCCGAAACGTCATTGCTGGCTCAAACTGAACACGATACTCCCAAAAACAAGATTATTTACTCCCCAGACAAACTATTGGTTTCAAATCTCACAAATGGAATGGTTATTCACCTTCATGGAAGCGTAGAGGATGAGAAGAGTATGATAGTAACAATTGTTGATTATATGAATCACTACAAGCCAGGTTCTAAGCCGGCTGCCTTGCTGAAAGACATCTTTGAAGCTTTTACTGTTCTATTTGTTGGCTATGGATTGGAGGAATATGAAATATTGGAATTTATGATTAGCAAGTCTCAGACCGCACAAGGTGAGCTGAAACATTTTATGCTTCGTCCAATTTTCAAAAATGAGATAAATTTGCGTCAATTCCAAAGAAACTATTATCGGGATTTGGGAATTCAATTAGTGTTTTACCCAATAGATAATGGGTATGAACACCTTGCTACCGTAATTAGTGAATGGGCTAATCAAATTGGTTCTATTTCCAGACCTCAAAGGTTTCTGGAAAGAATAAAATTGATTGATGAGGTAGTTTGATGCAGCTAACTCCAAAAGAAGAGGCGGTGTTACACTTAATAGAAGATTTTCCATATGAAAGCTACTTTTTTAATAAAGTCTCTGCGGTCAAATGGTTTTACCCCTTGAAGGGAAAAGGATACTTTTCACCTGATAAAGCACCTTGTCCCATCGAGGAAGAACAAAAAGGATATTTTAGAATTCCTCAATGGAATATTCTGCCATATTTAGAAAAAGTTTCTCAGCAAGTTACTATTCAAGGCAATGAGAAATACATTGAGGAATTACTCACAATCATAAAAGATGTTACGAGGTATCATGTTGAACACAATAAGTGTTTGGACAATTATCGCACCTGGTGGTATTTTGCAAAGATCCTCTTGAATATTCCAAATAGCAAGATTGACCATAGAATAATTGAATTGATTCCTATCTGGCTTGATTCAAAATATGATACAATGCTCCAAAGCCCAGTAATTCTTGAAAAGCTTCTGCCCAAATTCTTGGATGGTAAAAATCCGGAAGATGTGAAAAAAGCAGAAAGAATAGTGGAAATTGTGACTATGATAAAGTGGATACCTAAATATACTTCAGAACAGAAGAAAGAAATAGTCGAAAAGCACAAACATATATTTGAAAAGTCTGAAAATGAAAGAACAGAAGAGGAAAAACTCCTAGTTGCCCTTTTAGGCCTGGAAAAAGAAGAGCCAAAAACAGTCATAGATACTTATTGGCTCAGAGAGTTTTTTATAAACAAACGCATTGCTGTCGAAGCCGGCAAAAAATGCAGTGAGGGAGTTATTTTTGATTTGGCAAATAAGCTAAAAGAGATTTTTTATCGTAGACATCCAGATAAAGCAATTGATCTCTCATGTATTTGGTGCAAGTCGTTGTTCGAGCCTTCTATGCATGCGGCAGGCACTGAAGAGATACTTACTTTGATATTAAGCAATATTGTTTTGGCGAAGGCAGAAAGTGACGAAGAGACAACAAGAAAAATCTTTGGAAAATTCCTAGGAGATGAATATCCATATCTTCTGTTCAGACGCTTGATTCTGTTTGTTATTGGTAACGAATGGGATAGGTACAAGGATGCTTTTTGGAGAATACTTGATAGAGATAAAGAGGGTGTCCTTTTCAATGATCCCCATTTGAAACCGGAAGTCTATCATATCTTGGAAAAGAATATTGAACGCTTTTCATCAGAGAAAAAAAATAGAATCAAGAGAATCATAGAGGAAAAGGTCCCACGAAAACCTCATCCAGAAGAAAAATACAGGAAGTATCATGAGGCATATCGGAAGCAGAAATGGTATTCGGCAATGAAATCTGATTCATTCTTCGGACCTTTATATGAAGAACAGAGAAAGATTACTCAAAGAGAAGAGACGATTAGTTTCAAGGAACCCGAGATAAGAATTAGTCCCAGGCTGTCCTCCTTGACCAAAGAAGAAATTATAGGAATGCAAAATAGAAAGTTAGCAGAATATTTGAAAGAGTTCAGAGCAGTTGACTCTTGGAAAGGTCCAACCGTTGAGGGGTTGTCAGGTATGATAGAGATGGCCGTTCAAGAAAATCCACAGAAGTTTATTGACGATCTAAAGCCATTTCTGAAAACCGGATATCTGTATGTTTACGGTATTCTCTGGGGTATACGAGACGCTTGGGAAAAAAGGTCACCAATAGACTGGGGAAAACTCTTTGATTTTGTGAGGCAATATGTTTCAACCAAAGATTTCTGGGATGATGAACATAAAGTTGACGGTGACGATTTGCATGCAGATCATCTCTGGATAATAGGCATGTTTAATTCACTTGTCATCCAAGGTACCCATGATGATTCGTGGACATTTTCGGAAGAGTATTTCGAAATATGTCAGGAAATACTATTTGAGATGTTAGACGGTATGTTGAAAGAAAAAGAGAGAATCATATATGAACAACCTGTCAGTGATGATCTTGTGACAAACGCTCTGAATTCTTCATTCGGAAAAATAACAGAGGCATTATTTATGTTAGCGTTGAGGATAAAGAGATCCGAAGAAAAATCGAAGACTAAGCAACCGGTCGGTTGGGAACTCAACATAAAAGACAAATATGATGAGATTTTGAAACATGACATAGCAGAAGGTTATGTGTGGCTTGGAAGGTATCTGCCAAATTTCTACTATTTAGATGAAACGTGGACAAAAACAAAAATAAGGACGATCTCTCTGGAAAAAGAGCGTCTATGGAAAGCATTTATGGAGGGTTATTTGTTCAGTAATAAAATTTACGATGATTTGTATAAGTTAATGAGACAACACTATTTGGATTCAACGGGATACGAATTCAAAGATAGACATTCAACGGAGCGCCTTGTACAACATATTTGTATAGAATATTTGCGAGGCATTGAGGAGATAAGTGATGAAGATGGTTTACTCGGAAAACTCCTTGATAAATGGAATCCGATACAGATAAAAGAGATTATCGGTTATTTCTGGATGCAAAGAGATTGGCTCATTAAGGCAATAAAAGACAAATTGGAAATAAAAGAAACAAGTAAAGTCAAAACAATCAGAGAGCGAATCATAGATTTCTGGCGATGGACTTATCAGAATAGATATAAAGGAAAACAAGAGTTAAGCGAAGAAGATAAGAAGATAATAGCTGACTTATCTAGACTTACAGTATTCCTGTCAGAAATCAATTCTGAAAACCTCGAGTGGTTGAAATTATCTGCTTCATATGTGCATCTTGGTTTCAATTCGCCACATTTTATTGCGTATCTCGATGGCTTGAAGGACAAAGATGAAGATGCTGCCAGATATGTGGGAGAAATATTCCTGAAGATGTTAGAATTTGAAGCTTCAACTCCGGATTACGACCAGAGATATATTCGCTCAATTGTTGAGCATCTTTATCTTTCGGGATGCAAAGATTGCGCTGATGAAATATGTGATAAGTATGCTTCCAGGCAATTACTATTCTTAAGAGATATCTATGAAAAATATCACAAAAATAATAAAGGTGCAGGTCAGTGAAGCCATCCAAATTCAGAAGAGGCGGCATACAATAAAAGATGAAGAAAAGGATTGTGCCTGTAGCACAAAATTTGGGAAGTTCAAAAGGTCATGAATAAAGGAGTAAAGCACCCTGCCCTTCAAGGCAGGGTGCTTTACTATTGTACTGGGCCATACTAATTTTTCTCCTCGTTTTTCAGGCACGATTTTGTCTGCGCATATTCTCAACCGCCTTGGCGAAGTCCGGAGTGTCCGGATCTTTGCTCCATTCATCCCAGAAGTCAATGGTGGCGCTAAGCGGCTTTTCCTTAGGAGGACGAATACGAATCCTACTTGGGAGCAACACCGCATCGCCAACCACCAGCGCCTCCCCAATGTCCAGAATCGGGAGGGTATCCATTAACCCTTCTAGGCTTTCCGGCATGAGCTTTCTGACCGTGGCTTGATCATCGCCATTCGTCAGACGGAGAGTCACGACGTTGTTGCACTGGCTGAGGATTGTAGGACTCACATCAGAGGGCCGCTGGCTTATGATCAAGAGTGCAACGCCGTACTTTCGCCCTTCCTTGGCAATCTTCTCGAAGTTCTCGATGGCTCGCTGCTCCACGGGGTTTTTTCCCTCCTTTTTAGGCAGATACATGTGTGCCTCGTCGCATACGAGAGCCATTGGCTTACGCTTGTCGCGATCGGTCCAGAATTGCACCTGGTAGATGATGCGAGCAACAAGACCGACGATGATTGGAAGGATATCTGCAGGAACCTCCGAGAAATTGATGACCTTGATTTGTGCCTTCTGCTCGGAATAGTCCATAAGCCGTTTTATCATTGAAGCCATCGCGTCATATTCGTGTGCAGATGAAGGTGCCTGAAATAGGAACCCGTAACGCTTATCGCTGATCTTACTGCTCAAGCGGACAAGCAACCGACTGAACTGGCCGTAGAACACACCTTGCTTAGTTCCTCCCTTTGAACCTGGGACCATTTCTTCATTCATCCGTTTGAGTTCACCGATAACGTTCTCGACGGAGAAAGGAACTGGGCTGTCCAATGTGAATGCGTTCAAGACATCTGTCTTCTGCAGTGATTCCAGCTGTTTCTTTTTCTCGGTGACAACGGTATCCTGAAACGCCATAACTTGATTATGGGCGCTAAATTCACTGCGGTCTATGAACATGGCCTGTAGTTCTTCTGCATTCAGAAGCCAATATGGTAGAAAGAGGAGGGAGTCATCCGATTTTCCGAGTTCCTCCGGCCCCGGAATGCGAAGATGGCGAGCGTATGAAAGTTCGCGATACTCGCCATGAAGATCGAACACTATTAGGTTGGCTGATGGAAGGTTGGCGGCTTGTTCCAAGATGGCCGCCACGGACCATGACTTGCCAGAGCCTGTGCTACCAAGAAGTGATGCATGCCGCTGGAAGAGCTTGTTGCCATCAAGATAAGCTACAGCATTTTCATCTATCGTGTAACGACCAATCTCCAGAGAGTGATCCGTTTTCCCTTCGGTGGAAAGCAGGTTCATGAACGCTTGGAGTTGAGCGTCGCGTAGGATGTGGCATGTCCCATCGATTTCGGGCACCTGAACCAAAGACCGAGAAAAGTGTGGCTTATTGTCCGTGGTCAAACTGACCGTTCCGACCAGTGTCAATTGGACCGTGTTGAGGACACTCTCGCGGGGAGAAATTATTGAGGCCAAATCATCCGTGCTGACATTCTCTGGTATATCCTGTTCCTCAAGAACGGGGGTCTTGACGACCTTATCAATAATACCAATTAACCACTCCTCAATCGCGCCTGGCAACGCGAGGGCGACAAGCTGACCAACACGCGCCTTTCTTAGGTCTTCATCAGTATTGACCTGTAGATTTACCCTCCGGGTATCTACAGCCCGGACTCTTCCAAGAGCATGTGATGCATCGAATGTAAATATAGCCATGATTATCCTCCAAGAATCTGTGTTGTGAACTCACAAATATCCCAAAGCTTTTTCGCCGGAAGCCTCAACCAGTCGGAATACTGCCTGTTGAAAATACGTGTATCTAACGAGCCAGGGTTGTCAGACTTACACACAAGCCAGAGATTGTTGGCCTCCGAGAGCAAGTTTTCAATCCGCGGATTCGAATCTCGTGTCACTATTAATCCTCTAC
The DNA here is from genome assembly GCA_000402295.1 of Candidatus Aerophobus profundus SCGC AAA252-L23. GTDB lineage: Bacteria > Aerophobota > Aerophobia > Aerophobales > Aerophobaceae > Aerophobus > Aerophobus profundus. The sequence goes on along the minus strand of AQRW01000184.1, from coordinate 13,884 downwards.
AGCCTTGTGTGATGAGCTTCCGCCTGATGTATTGTTCAAGGTGATTATCATTGAAACCGTATCCGAGAAAAAGAAAATGTGTCGCTCTGTCGATTACGGTATCTGCGCGTTGAAGAAGCTCCTGCCTATAGCGTTGGAGTGTTTGATATTTCGACAACCCGGGAGTAATCATTACTCTCTCGGTAAAGTCGGGCGGATTCCACATCCAAGCGTTGTTTTCAATGACACCATTTCGATGGAAAAAGTAGTTCAAAGAACCGTGAACCTTGTAAATGCGTATATGTTTCTTATGTTTGCAGACGGACTTGCATTTCTTGCCATAGTAGACTCGCTCGCGTGACCGCAATGAACAGTCGGCAGCATTCCAGTCCCTCCTACGTTCGATGCCACCGGAGAAGCCATTCGTGTAAGGGATTCCACAATAGTCACAGGCATATTCAAAAAGCATATCGTAATTCGGTGTCAGCGCGTGAAGTATCCGATCACCTTCAGGAAGCGTGTCAACAAGTTTCTTTAGCAAGCGAGTGGCAGGCCATTCGACATTGCCTTGCGCGATCTGACAAGCAAACTCACGATCTGTCTTTGCGACGAATGACCCTGTAGTCTCAGTGACTATTTTGAGTAGACCCTGGTCATTGACACCATTGAGCGCAGACTCCAAGTCACTCCCGGTTTGAAGAGCCGAGATAACTGCATCCCATTCGGTTCTCTGTAGATCGGTGAGCCTGTCGCGCTGAATTCCGCTAGTGAGGGCGCCTTTCAGAGCCATCATGCCAAAGCGAGTGTCTAATGCACATGACATTCCCGTACCGAACAATAGGAAAGGCTTCTCACGGAAGAAATTCCGCAGAGTCTCAACCGCTTTATCTTCTGTTAAGATGGAGGCTGGCATTTCCATTCTCGCAATTTGGTCACAATTAGTTCAATCCCACAGACAAGCCCTGCAATTTTTCAGACAACGTCTGAAAACTCTGTTCCTTCATTGATTTACCTTTTTCATGGTCCAGACCCCTTTGTGGCCCTTCGTTTTTCGCCGCTGTGACGGGTGTGATGTCCCAAATGTCCCAAAAATGTCCCATTTCTCTCGGGACTTACCCCTTTCTCTCCAATACTTACAGATGTCTCATATGTCTCATAAATGGCTCATTTCTTCCGAGCCACAACGTAGTGTGCTCCTCGTTTTGAGCCGACATGTTCCAGAACGCCTTTCTCTACGAGACCATCAAGATCTCGGGCGGCTGTTTTCCGGATAACCCCGGTAAGTTCCTGGTACTCCGAGTTCGTGATCCGCCCAGTTTGCTTCACGCGTCCTATTGCCAGGCGTTGCCTGTCGTTGATCTCGAGACCGGAAAGGAATTCCGACGTCAGCCAATCCCGCCAGATGGTAACGACGAACTGGCCGGCCCGCTGTTCGAAGTCCGGCTCGGGGATACCGGCATTCCGACAGTGTTCGATCATATCCAGCATGCCGGTGCCGTCCTTTTCGATATAATGCGCGAGATAGAGCGGTTCGGCGATCAATGGATTGCGGGGAATGGACGCGTGAGGTTCCCGCAGACGGTCCGGTGTCAGGGTCGGTGGCAGTTCCCCGGGATTCCAGACCTCCAGTCTGTCCGTAAACAGTATGACCTGCACACTCGCATTGCTGGTATAATCACGGTGCGCCACGGCGTTCACAATGGCTTCCGCCACAGCCTGCTTGGGAAGTTCATAGGTGACGGGCGCTTGAGGGCCGTGCTGACCGGTGCCGACGTTCCGCGCAATTTTGGATAAAACAAAATCCACGGCCTGGTCTACCAATTCAAATAGGGTACCCTTGAAAATCTGGTAGGACGGAATGGGCTTGCGAACCTTGGTCCCGTGGAAATGAAGACATTTAACCTCTGATGTTGGGAGATAGCGCTGTGGGTTCCCACCAAACAGGAGGATAGCCGCGTGAGTGGGGCAATCGTCATCCAGAAGGTTGAGATGAGCCAGAGCCTTCTTTCGGTTAGTTCTGACCGATAAGGCGTAGTTACGTTCACGCTTCGCTGTTTCCAGAAACTGCTTGATTTTCTCCTGCGGCAGATCATCCAAAGTCGCCCGGGGGCAGGCAGATGCATCGAATGGCAACGTGCGGAGATCTCCGCTGTGTTTCAGGTACTCGACCAGGGCAGCATAGAGCACCGTTGTCAAATTGGGAATACCGGTGAATCGGCGGCGGATGAGCTGTGAACCCGCTTTGTGAATCAACTTGAGCATTTTGGGATTCCGCGCATTGTCATCTGTTCCCTTGACGAAAATTAGGTGAGACTTGCCTTTGGCGGATGCAAGGTCAAACTCACGCTCCATCGGGGAAATGCCTTCAGCATCCTCTGATCCATATTCATTTCCGAAGAGGCCAACGTACACGTCACAGAGTCTGACTTCTTCCAAGTACATATTGTCTGTTTTGCGATCGCTGGCGGAGAGATCTTCAAACAGAAACACTTCGAAATACCGCCGGAGCAGTGCATCGCCTTCGAGAAATTCCTTTATGGCGCGCCGCTCATACTGCAGTTCCTTTTGGACGCTGCTTAGGAAAAGGTATTTGCGCTTAGCCATTGTCTCTTTCGTCATTGATTCCTCTTGACGTAAGGCACCGAATCTTCCCGTACCGTCATGGGCTGTGTCATGGTGTTCACTTCCAATCAGTAGTGTGCCACCTTGGTCATCTCATGCCAGGGGAACCAGGCCGGGCTTTGATTGGCTCCTGGAGTGTTGGTTTCCCAGAGCAGTTCGTGACCACATAAAGCCAGTAGCAGTCGCGCCGGTCCTCGGCCACACGGCACTCGTTGAGGGTAAAGAGGATTGTTTTCGTGGCCTCTGTTTCTCTTCTTGCCTCAGCCGGTTCTGCAAAGCTTTTTTGAAACTCACATCTTTGGGGCAAGTCTACCACTATCTATTCCGGCCTGCCGGAGAGCCAGGTTCCCGGTTTTAGTCTGCTACCGAATTTGACCAATATATGCTGCTTTTTCCAGTCATACAGAAGACCTGAGGAGATGATGTGTCTCCGACAGAACTCAGCAGGGCTTGTCGTTCCGTTACTGGCTTCCCGTTGGAACTGCAGAGTGAACGTCCTTGGTTTCCTCTTTGGACAGACTCCTTTTGACCTGGCCCATCAGATATCCTAATAACCATCATCTATTTTCTCCGATTTCAGAGGTTGACTCCAGCACGACCCGCATAAAAGGCCTCGGCAACGCTGGTTTTATGGACACCGAGTAAGTAAGAATCAATTACAGATTCTATCGCTTAGATTTAGCATTTAATAGAAGCTCCAAGTTATCTTTGGCTTCACGAGCAACTTCTAGCAAATCTGGTTCCTGTTTAACTTCCTCAATTTCCAATTTTTCATTGATCACTTTGGGAACAAAGAGACAGCTCATTAGTCTTTCTTTCTTAGCAGTGTTCTGTATTTGTTCAATACATAATTGAAATTTAGCCAAAGCACTTCTGAAATTGCCACACTTTAGCTCTAGAATTCCAAGATTGTAATTGGGTAAGGCAGCTTCGTGAGGTTCCTTGCAACCGTCAATTGCTTTGTCCAATAACTTCCTGGCTCTCTCAAAATCTCCAACAGCCATAAATAAATATCCGAGACTGTTGCTTATATCCCGTTTTGGATCTGGTTCATATCGATACAGTAGATTAGCATGAAGCAACGCTTCTTCAACATTCGATTTCTCTATATATTCTTTAGCCATCTTCATCCAATGGCGACGTACAATGCTACCTCTCATTTTCTCATTAGCTGTGAGCTCAATCTTCTGTGCTAATACTTCAACTGAAGCTATGGGAAGTTCCTTTTTTTCAACTATTAAGTCTCCACCGACTTTACTCATACGTCTTTCTAAAGTTCCAATTCTGTGTAGACAAAGATCCATGAGTTTAGTATCATTTGGGTTCTCCGCGTAATGCCAAGACTGCGCGTTTAGCCACGGTAAAATAGGCTTTATTCGAACAATTGGGATTAGTCTATTTTTGCGGTGACTCAACATCAAAAAATATAGATCTTCTACTATCATCTCTGGAATTTCAACGAATACATTCTCATCAGAACTTTCCCTCGCCATTTTTTCAGCAATTACGCCAGGGTCCACATCTATGTCCCAAAGAAGAGTTTGCCGCATTGGACCCAGGCCCTTAATCTCTTTAAAGATAGATGATATCTCGACGTACCAAAGCATTTCTAAAGGGTCCGGGAAGGGCACAAAGTCTAAGGCAATACTTTGCTCACGAGCAAGATACTTGGCATAAATCTTATCAAAATCATCCCCGGCAAATATGATCATACCTTCCTTACTTTCAAGAATGTGGTTCTTTAGAAAATGTTGTAATTCTTTATTAAGGATGGCTTTTGTCCAGCGCTTCTCACCGTGGAATAAATACTCTAGGATCCAGATTTGATCAAGAGTTGCGTGTCCATCGTATGCGCATAAACAACCTAATGCTAATAGTTGTTTCTTACTTAGATTCCGTATTTTTGTTAGTATTGGACGGATTGTCATATCTTGTGAAGTTTCAAGCTCCTTACGAACATCCTCAAGGACATTTATGTCAAGTTTCATTTTTTTGGCCCGCTTGGATTGAACTCTGCGAAATAATACGTGGCAAATTAGTTGAATTTCATATGGGCGACCACCGGATAAATCGTGAATTTCCTTCACATCTGCATAAGTTTCAAGATCTACTATTTCCTCAATGTTTGCAATTCCTATTTTTTCCAGAGGCTTTCTTATGCAGTCTTTGGTTTCTTTTTCGTCTTTGAACTTACCCACATTGATTTTTTTGAATTGACGAACAATAGGAGAAAAAACGTCATCCATTACTGGAAAAAGATCCGGTGTTCCGGTAAGAATAAGCATAAATCCAGGAATATTCATAAAAATATTTCTCAATTTCTCCAAATGGACTCTACTCTTTGCAAGAACATTACCCTCATCAAAAAGCAAAATGAAAGGACTTTTTAACTCAGAGCGCATACTAACCAAATCATTTTTGTAGTTATGATCCGATAGTTGTGCATTGACATTTCCGCTACCCACTGCTTTTGCGTACTGTAAGGGAAATAAAAAAGGACAAAAAGTTTTATCTTCTGGAATACTGTATGTATTTACGATGTCAAGATAAGTATCGTATGTTTTGCCCTGTTTGCCCTGGAATGCACCAAATTCACACGCTGCTGAGAATATCCCGTCAAAGAGTTTATAAAAAAATGCTAATTGGGTTCTGGCATCGCCTTCATCCAAATCTATCCTAACCGTACAGAACCCTCTTTTTTTGGCTTCAAGCTCAGCTATGTTGAGAAGGCTTGTTTTACCTGATGCCCGTGGTCCAAGTAGCGCAATATTGATTGGACGAGGAGCTGTTTTGGCATGGTCCAAATAGTATCTAATTTCTTCCATTTCATCTTCTCTGCCCACGAAAAGGTCCATCTCAGAAACTGGATTGGAAAAGTCATATGGGTTATGGAGTTTACTTAAATCCATAGTTTTTACCTCCAATATTTAGTAAGACCGAAAATTGAATTTGGGCATTGGTATACTTGGTCTCAATGTCACTAGATTCAATCCACAATTCAATTCTGTGTCCGCTACCCCTTGTTCGTGGAAGACTCGCATATTCCTCTATTATTTCAAAATAATTCACTATTTCATCTAACTTGTGGCCCAAATATGTTTCATCAAACCACCATTCACCACAAACCGATTTCCATACTCTGAGTTTTTCCAAAGGTTTACAATCCTTGCAAATAAGGAATATCGCTTCAGACTCCTTCTGCAGTTCGGTTAATCGTTCCGAAATATCCATTGCGTAAGTACATTTTGCTATCAATTTATTAAACTTCCTTTCCCCTATAGCCTCCGATAATTTCGTATATGCACCTCTTGCAATCTCAACATCTTCGCAAGCCACTTTTCGATTATGTGCAATTCTATTTCGGACAAATTCCAGTTCAGAGAGTGTACTATTAAGAATATCTTTTCGAACAAAAATACCTTCAAAGGTATCTCTCCAATTATCTTGACGTCCAATGATTTTTTTCAAATCAGTGAAATCAATATAATAAATTGGATGATGGAGAACTAATTGAGTCCATTTCATATTTCTCTCATACTCTCTTCCTTCACGATATTTCTTGAGGACATCCCCCGGTAAACGCTTTTTATACCATCGTGGTCCCTCTATAGCCTTTAATGACTTGATAATGAGTTCCCTTAGTGCAGTTTCAATGTTATAGATACAACAATATATTTGGATATTTTCTTTTGGAACTAAGTGTTGATCCATTTGTGCCTTTCTTAATCCGTAAATTGACGTGTTGCCAGCAAGAATCATACATGAACCTAGCACCTATTTAGAAATTTCCTGATGGCCTCCCCTATCGATAGATTATGGCGAATCTCGGTAGTTGTCAGTCTATCGTGAGGTGTATAGGGTCTGGAGTACTCTGGTGGAAGGCCTTTAAGAGGTTTCTTCGTCATTTGCGGAAAGTGGTTTAGGAGTCCGCAATTCGACCTTGAGTAATCTTAGTCCTTTCTCAATCTGTCCTACGGTGCTCTTAACCCGTTGATTTCTTACTCGGTGTTTCAACAACCGAATTGTATAATTGTTAGGACGACTTGTCAATTTATTCTTTGAAGAATCTTCCCAGCTTTTCCAAGTTCCTCCGGCCCGGCTTGACGTTCCTCAGCTCTCAATTTATTATTGTGTCTTGAGTCACACCGAGAAACCGAGTGCATTCTTCTATTTGCAGGTATAGATCAATTTCCAGGGCGGATTAGGTGGACTCAGATGGAGACTCACTGGGGGCACGGACCACAAAGCCTGCTTCTACCGTCGGCCTGGATCTTAGTCATCGAAAGCCAGTGTGTATAAGACAATCTTGTAGGGGAGAAGTGCAACACAAAAGCAAGTTACCGAGACCATTGTTTCGGGGTTAAGAGCGTAGTAGTTCAGTCTTCGACTTCAATTAATCTTCCATGCACTTTAAGGTCAGGACATCCAGAACTTTACAGTTAGACTGGAAAAGATAGAATGTAACTGTGGTAGGGTATACAAATGACTTGGCACTTGAGACTTGCTGGACCGAGGAATTTATGAATTATTCCAGAGGACAGATATGTAGGTCTACCCCTATGCAGATACCCGGATTACCTCTACCCAGGGAGAAGGTTCTTGTTTTGTATTCTATCTTATGAGATTGCCACGCCTGCCGCAGGCAGACTCGCAATGACAGAGGAAGTGGGATTGCCACGTCGCCGTACTCCTCGCAATGACAGAGAGGGTGAGGTTGCCACGCCTACCCTTGGCAGACTGGCAATGAGGAAAATGGGTACGGGAGGTTTTGATCTCGTATTTTCTTGAAGGAACGAAAACAAGTGAAACCTATGAAACAAAAAAACAGCTTTAGTGCCAGTGGGGCAAGATCATCTGAAGGGAAAGTGCACAGAGATGACGACCAAATGAAGGAACACATCAATCATACCTTAATGTTTGGCCTGGCCAAAATGTTGCGAGTAGACAATAAATCGATTACCCAAATCACAGATTGGTTCAAGATACCTGCGGGTTTTCCCAGGCAGGTTGGACTGAGGCTTTACAATGAAGATAGGCAAAAACTGGTCCACGAGTTTGAGAAGGCTGTATCTTCCGGGGAACAGGAGAAAGTTAGTTTTGACAAAGATGCACCTGGAACAAAGCTTCTCGCATCGGCCCTATTTGTGGACTACATCCGCACCTTTCGAGAAATGACGGACCGAGCTATCGCTGGACAAAAGCCTACGAAGGAAGACCTCAGAGCTTTGGAGAATGCTCTCTTGAAGAAGTATTCTCTTGTACCTACCAAAAGTGAAGAAACCGGTCGTTTCTATCCAGTAGTTTCCAGCAGTGAAAGTCTGGAGTTTGATCTTGCCTGGTGGTGGATTTTCGGGGTTTGGACGGGGCAAATCGAAGTAAGACGCTGCAAGGCGGGAGACTGTAATAAGATCTTCGTTCCGGTGAGGTCGGATCAGCAATACTGCTCTAAGCGGTGTGCCAAAAGAGTATGGGCACAGGGTCGTATGCATTAGAACTATAACACTTGACAACGTTCTAAAATATAGTATAATGTATAGTGATATAATAATTAGAAAGCAGATGTCTTGAGAAGAATTATGGAGAGTTCATATTAGCCGATAAGACAGGCGAGCGGTCATAAAAAAATGGGGGAGCAGACACTCCCCCATCGTGGCGGCTAAAAACACCAGAAAGAAACAGCAGAACGCAGCCAGCGAACTACCTCTCTTTTGGTGTTGCGCCATTTCTATTAAAGCATAAGAGAAGATTAAGTCAACCAGGACGAAAAGAAAAGGGAGGTGAGAGCGATGGTAGAGAGTCCCATAAAGGCCCAGAGAAAAGCAAAAGGCTTATCTCAGGGAGATGTGGCTTTGTTGATTAGCATCAGCCCGTTCTATATTCACCGCTGGGAGAAGGGTCATGCCCTTCCCTGTGAGAAGCGAATAATACAGTTAGCAGAGATATTTGGAATTACCCCAAAAACCCTGAAAGAAGAACTGGATGAGTTTTATGAGGCCAGAGGGAATGAACTGAGGAAAATGTTAGGGGTAGGTCAAGACATATCAAGGTTAGGAAGAAAAAAGGAGGGTTTATCCAATGGTTGCTGAATTACTAAGTGTGAAAGAGTTAGCCCATCTGATTAAGGTAAAGAAGAGTACTCTGTATCTCTGGGTGAACCAGAGGAGAATCCCCCACGTCAAGCTGGGAGCCAAGGTACTCTTTGATCAGAAAGACATCGAGAGTTGGGTGCTGGATAACAAGAGACAAGTGGTAAAACTATAACCAAGGTTAAATAAAGCGGTGGAGTAATTAATGGGCATCTATAAGAGAGACCGGATCTGGTACATTGATTACTACGATCAATTTAACCGAAGACACCGAGAGGTGGTAGGTCCTAATAAGAGAGCCGCAGAGCAAGCCCTGGCCAAAAGAAAAACGGAAGTGGCTGAGAATAAATTCCTGGACAAGAAGAAAGAAGAGAAACTGAAGTTCGAAGATTTTGCCCAGGAGTTTATTGAGTATTACTGTAAATTGAACAAGAAATCGTGGGAAAGGGATGCTCAAAGTATAAGACATCTCAGGGCTGTGTTCACCGGGAAGTATTTGTATGCCATCACACCCTTGGAGATAGAGAAATACAAGGAAAAAAGAATCCACCTGGTAAAACCGGCGACCATTAATCGAGAACTGTCCTGTCTAAAAACTTTATTCAATAAGGCCATTGAATGGGAGAAACTTGAGCTTAACCCGATGAAAAAGGTAAAACTATGGAAAGAGAATAATCAAAGGGTGAGGTATTTGGAGAAAGAGGAAATAAAGAGATTGTTGGAAAACTGCCCTGATTACCTGAAACCCATTGTCCTGGTGGCTCTGAATACCGGAATGAGGCAAGGGGAGATACTCAATCTCGAGTGGCCGGATATTGACTTTCATCAGGAACTTATATATATTAATGACAGCAAAAGTGGGGAACCAAGAAAGATTCCCATGAACAGCATTACTTTGGCTGCCTTAGGGCAAAGGAAAAAGGGTAGGGGAAGTTCCTACGTTTTTTCTAATAAAGAGGGTGAACCGTTCAGGAAGGTATATAAAGGATTCAAGGCGGCTTTGAGAAGAGCAGAAATTAGCAATTTTACTTTTCATGATTTAAGGCACACCTTTGCCTCGCATTTGGTGATGAACGGAACTGATTTGAAGACAGTGCAAGAGCTTTTGGGACACAAGACCTTCAAAATGACTTTACGTTATGCTCATCTTTCCTCGGATCACAAAAGGAATGCCGTAGACAAGCTGGCCACTCAGATGGAAAATATGGTCACAATATGGTCACAAGAGTCTCCAGCAGTAAATCAGCAAGAAACGCCATCCTTGAAAAGAGTGATGAATAAAGAGTTTCATAGTAGGTGCCGGGGTAGCTCAGTCGGTAGAGCACGGGACTGAAAATCCCGGTGTCCACGGTTCGATTCCGTGCCCCGGCACCAAAACTGACTATTGCTTATCTAATCAGGGTCGGGTGAGCCAGTTGCTTTAACTGTAGTGATAGAGCAGCAATGGCGGTTATCTATAAACGAGGTAGAATGTGGTGCCTGGCCCATACTTTTGCTGGTAAACGCATTCAAAAATCAATTGGCCCGTCCAAGCAGATAGGTGAACTCGCCAAGAAGGACATAGAGGTCCGCATAGCCAAGAGGAGAGCCGGCTTTCCCATCGAATACAAACTCTCCGACTGGCAAAATGAGTTCTTCCGGTACATTGAGACTCATCTGAGGCCAAGCACCGTTCTCAGGTATAAGGAAGCCATGACTTGGTTCTCTCAATTCTTGGCTGCCCTGCCTAATCCTCCCTTTTATCTCTCTGATATCACTTCCCGGATGATGGAGGACTTCAAGATCGAAAGGCTAAAGAAAGTTAAGCGCAAGACGGTCAACAATGATCTGTCTACTATCCGGCGTTTCCTCGACCTCGCCATCGCCAGGGGTCATCTTTCTGACAATCCTATGAACAAGGTAGAGTTCTTGCGCCTGTCTGACCGGAAACTGCCTCGTCTTTTAACGAAGGGTGACTTGGAGCAGATCTATGAAGATATGGCTGCTGAGGATGCCGATATTCTGAGAATCCTGGCTAACACGGGGATGAGGTGGGGCGAGGTGGGACACTTAGAATAGCAGGATATTGATTTGGAGAACAGATTAATCAGAATATCCCCAAAAAGTGATTGGTCGCCGAAGGGTGGGGTAGAGAGGCGAATTCCGATGAATGATGTCGTCTATGATATTCTGGTCAGTAGAAAACAAAGTAGTGGATATGTTTTTAGAACTCAAAAAGACAACATGCTTCATCGGGACCATTTACGAGAAAAGCTACAAAAGGTATGTAAGAAGCTGGGAATCAGGGATGTCAACCTTCACACCTTCCGCCACACCTTCTGCTCGCATCTCGTTATGGCAGCAGAAAAAGACTACAATGAACACAACTGGTGGTGCAAACGTTATGGGTTCCTATCCTTACCCTCCAAACGGAATTGTAGAGATTGATTATGAATTCATTCATATTTTCAAGAAACCAGGTAAAGCAAGGCCAGTCTCAAAGGATATCAAAGACTTATCTAAGTTGTCAAAAGAGGAATGGAAAGAATATTTTTCTGGACATTGGTATTTTGGTGGGGCTAAGCAAATAGAACATGAGGCAATGTTTCCCGAAAAATTACCGGAGAGATTAACAAGGATGTTTACATATGTTGGGGATACAGTATTCGATCCATTCCTCGGCAGTGGAACTACCGCCAAAGTAGCCTTAGAATTACAAAGCAATACTATTGGTTACCAAATAAATGAAAAGTTTCTCCAGGTGATAAAACAAAAATTGGGAATACAAGATAATGATTTGTTTAGGTGTCCCAATGTGCAAGTAATAAAAAGAGGCAAAGAAGTTATGAAATTACCCTCAATTGATTATACTCCAAGAATTTAAGATGCAGCCCCACGAATAGATCCTAAAAAGTTTAATTTTAAGGGTGATAGATTTTATAAAGTAGGTGGGATCATAAATGAAAGCACGATAAAGTTAACCACAGGGTTAGTCGTAAAATTCTTGGGGGTTACGATAGATAGAAAGGATGAGGCAACTCATTATTTAAAGAATTACATATTAGGAAGGAATATTTTCTTAAGATTCCAAACTGGTAAGGTTATTAGTGAAAATACAGTGATGGCTTATGTCTATCTAAAAAATGGGATTTTTATCAACGCTTACTTAGTTAAATCTGGATTGGCTTCCCCAGATTTTTCCATAACTCATAATTTCAAAGATAAGTTTATGAAATTATGGAAAGGAGGACCATAACATGACGAAAGAATGGACATTGAATATGGCAACTAATAGATGGGGACTTAACAAGAAAAATAGTGTGGGCCCTGTTTTGCAATGGATAAGAGAGTGTAGCCCAAAATTATGAAAGATTGGGAGAATTTTTATTACAAAAAACTGGCCGATATGCTTAAGCAAAAAGGGATTAATCTGAGCCCCCAAGTATACATCAAAGGCTTAGGACTAAGATTATACACTAAGATAACCGAGGTTGTTCAAGCAGAAATAGAGGAAGTGGACCAGGAGGATTGTCTTCAATATGTCTATAACCTTGTGATTAAAAGGACATTTGACGGCTATCAGACTGAAATAAAAACAATCTATGGACAGTTGCAAGAAATTCTAAAAATCCCTATTAAACCTGCTCCAGATGAATGGGACAGGCCCTATAATGTGGATTTTTATATTGAAGCAAATGGTAAGTACATTGGTTTACAAATAAAACCTATTACTTACGAGCAGACTCCTGAGGTGTATAGATGGAAAGAATGGCTTAGCACAACAGATCGTAAGTTTGAAGAAGATAAGAGGTGGTAAAGTATTCACAGTTTTCTCTATGAAAAAGGTAGACAAGAAGATTATTCATAATCCGGAAGCAATAGACGAAATTCAAAAAGAGATTAAAAGGCTTCTGGGCAAGTAAGAAGCAACATTTCAGGTGAGGTAGATACCGAAGATCGCAGTAATTTGTCATTCCTTCCATTGTTCTGATTGTTATTGTGATGGTCATCTTGCTGACTGTTAGTGTTCGCAGGATAGAGAAGAGGTTAGATAAGAAGATTGAGAAGGTGAGGGGCTGGAAGAAAAAGAATAGCAGGAGCTAGGAAGTCAGTCTATTTTCACAAGAGAGGTGGGAGAATAATTGCTTGGTTCCTAATAAGACTGTTTTTGACAGTTCCTCATTTTCCTTTATAATGGAGTCGCTGGGAGAATAGATTAGCTAAATGAGGAGGAGAAAATGAACATCTGCTTCGGACAGTGTCTTTACCTTGAGGCGATAAGGAGAAAAGAACCATGAAGAACTGGAAATTGGGACCCTGGATTCGGTTAGGGCTACTGGCTCTAGCTTTACTGCTGGCAGTAACTGTTCATGCCAGTGCCCTTGTCTGGGAGATTGAGACCGTGGAGAGTGGTTACGTAGGCCGGTATACCTCCCTGGCCCTGGATTCCTCTGATTATCCGCACATCAGCTACTACGATTCAACGAACCAGGATCTCAAGTATGCCTATTGGGGTGGGTCAAGCTGGCAGGTAAAGACGGTAGATAGCGCCGGCTTGGTAGGCCAGTGGACCTCACTGGCCCTGGACTCCTCTGATTATCCGCACATCAGCTACTTCGATTTCGCGAACCAGGATCTCAAGTATGCCTATTGGGGTGGGTCAAGCTGGCAGGTAAAGACGGTAGATAGCGCCGGCCTCGTAGGCCGGTATACCTCCCTGGCCCTGGACTCCTCTGATTATCCGCACATCAGCTACTTCGATGGAATGAACGGGGACCTCAAGTATGCCAGTTGGGATACAGTAGCGGCAAGTTTTAGCGTAACGACGGTAGATAGCGCCGGCTTGGTAGGCCAGTGGACCTCCCTGGCCCTGGACTCCTCTGATTATCCGCACATCAGCTACTTCGATTGGACGAACGTGGATCTCAAGTATGCCTATTGGGGTGGGTCAAGCTGGCAGGTAAAGACGGTAGATAGCGCCGGCCTCGTAGGCTCGCGTACCTCCCTGGCTCTGGACTCCTTTGATCGGGCGCATATTAGCTACTACGATAGAACGAATTACGACGTCAAGTATGCTTATTGGGATGGGTCAAGCTGGCAGATAGAGAGGGTAGATAGCACCAGCTACGTAGGTGAGTATAACTCCCTGGCCCTGGACTCCTTTGACCGGGCCCACATTAGCTACTACGATATAGCAGGCGGGGACCTCAAATATGCC
>AQRW01000183.1 GCA_000402295.1 Candidatus Aerophobus profundus SCGC AAA252-L23 | reverse complement strand
CCTAGAACTGGAGGAAGCAGCTCAAATTGACGGTGCAAACAGGCTGACAGCTTTGACAAAGATTATCTTGCCCTTGTCGCTACCGGGAATGGTGGCAACTGCGCTTTTTTGTATCATAATATCCTGGAATGAGTTTTTCTATGCCTTAATTTTGACCCGATTTAGGGCGGTGACAATTCCGGTAGTTGTGGCCGGATTTCTCAAGATCTATACCATCGAGTGGGCTCAAATGTGTGCGGCGGCAGTCTTAGTGATAGTCCCTGTAATCATATTCTCGTTTTTGGTTCAGAAGCATTTAGCACAGGGACTGGCGGGCGGTGCCATAAAGGGATAAGGTCCTTTAGCGGATAGATGGATGTCCAAGCAGGTTGTTTCTCTTCCGGGGGCCGACTAACCAAGTGGGGATGATACACTTCGAACTATGAAAGCAAGGAGATTTGTTAGAATGCAGAAGTTGAAGGGATTAGTTGTAGATATGGTCACTCCTTTGCAGAAGGATGGTGAAGAGGTAGATATTCAGGCTATCAGAGCTTATTGTGACTTCATACTGCAAAAAAGAGTGCAGGGGTTGTTTGTGCTGGGGATTCCTGGCGAGGGGCCGCTTCTGAGTCTTGAGGAGAAAAAGTTAGTCAGCAAAACAGTAGTTGATCAAGTAAAAGGTAAAATCCGGGTCATCATACAAACTGGATGTGTTACCACTGCCGAGAGCGTTGTCTTAACAGAATATGCGCGCCATATTGGGGCAGAGGCAGCCGGCATAATGGTGCCCTCCTGTTGCTTCTTGGATGATGAGGCGCTCGTCCAGTATGTTGCCACCGTAGCTAAGGCAGTGCCTGGATTTCCCATATTTCTCTATAATAATCCTCAGGTTCCTGGTAGTGGTGTAACCGCTGCCCTATTTCAGAAGCTAATGGAAGACGTAGATAACCTGGTGGGGATAATGACCGGGAGTTCTGGGGTGTTTGACCTATATGAATACATTCGTTTGGCTCAGGGAAAATACTCGGTGTTGGTAGGGTGTGCTGGGTTAGTCCAGGTTGGGTTAACTGCCGGAGCCGACGGGATCCTATCGGGTACGGCTACTGTTTATCCGTGTCCATTTGCAGATGCTTATGAAGCAATTGTGAAGGGAAATCTCCAGGAGGCTCGACGGTGCCAAGAATTCATAAACAAATTGCGCTTGGTGGTCAGAGATGAGTGTTACATCGATATTTTCAAAAAAGCCTTGGGATTCAGAGGAATACAAGTTGGTACCGTAAGAGCGCCCAATAGTAAACTCTTGCTCGAAGAAACAACAAGACTGAAGAAGTCCCTGGAGCAACTTGGATTACCCGTAAGGCCAGTTTCTGCAAGCTGATTTTCTCCAAACATGTGGGGAGGTATTTTACATGAGAATTCCTTACAGTAAGGGTTATATAGAAGTAGATCTACCCGATACTGATAGTATCAAGGTGCTCGAGCCAAGATATCTGGAAAAAGCAAAGAGTGAGGAAGAAACTATTCTTTCTGCCATTGAAAATCCCACAGGAAAGCCAACCCTACCTGAATTAGTCAGCCAAGAGAGCATCGTGAACATTGTGGTTGATGATATCACCAGGCCTACCCCCACCTCAAGGATACTGGGTTCGGTGATGGAGATCTTGGCCAGGACTGGAGTAAAAAAGGACAATATTAGAATAGTCTTTGCTCTGGGCACACACAGGAAACTTAGTAAACAAGAACAAGAGAGGTTGTTGGGCAATCANGTATTCAACGAATATAAGGTCACGCAACATAACCCATACCAGGATTTGACTACGGTAGCAGACTTCAGAAACAAGGAAAACAGGTTTGAGGTAAATAAGTGGGTAGCGAAAGCTGACCTGAGAGTTCTGATTGGAGTTATCAAACCCCATGCTTTTGCCGGATATACCGGAGGGGCAAAATCAATTTTACCAGGGGTTTCTGGCTTTCAAGCAATCAAAATTAATCATTCCTACCAGTTCCTTGCTCATCCGTCTGCATTTATAGGAGTTATAGAAGGCAACCCAGTAAGAGCAGATATGGAGAACAAGGCACGTCTCCTGGAGCCTAATTTTATTGTGAATGCAGTGCTTAATAAGAATAATGAAATAGTAGCGATGGTTGCTGGAGACATGGTTGAAGCGCATAGAGAGGGTGTAGCGATTCTGGACCAGATGGCCAGAGTCAAGGTTAATTCCTTGGCTGATGTGGTGGTAGCCGCCTGTCCGTTCCCTACAGATCTGAACCTCTATCAGGCTTCTTTCGGGGCCATGGTGGCCAAGTCTATTGTTAAAAAAGGTGGAGTGATCATATTGGTGGCTCATTGCCCTGAGGGCTTAGGGGAAAAAGACTTTGCCGATATGCTCACTGAATACGATAGCCATCAAGAACTTCTCCATACTCTTTCCCGCCCTGATTTCTTTAAATGTGGTCAGTGGGGTGTGCAAGGGTGGGCCGAAATATTGGAGGTTGCTTCCGTGATTATAGTAAGTGAAGGAGGAATACCGGAGAGTTATTATGAGAAGAGCTCGGTACAGCATGTTACTTCTCTAAAGGATGCTTGGTGGAAGGCCAAGGCAATTTTGAAGAAGGAGAGAATCACTGCCTACATTTTGCCTGAAGCTCCTTTCACCATACCGGTTACTGGAGAATAGTCATTTCGATTTTTTGGAATGAGAGAGGAGGATAACGCTCATGAAATTAGCTGGAAAAAATGCTTTGGTTACCGGGGCGAGCAGAGGCATAGGTAGAGGAATAGCTCTTGCCCTAGCTAAAGAAGGAACTAATGTGGCCATCAACTATTTTAAAAGCAAGGATAAGGCTGAGGCGGTGGTCTCGGAAATAAGAAACATGCATTGTAATGCCATAGCCATTAGAGCTGATGTTTCCCATCGTGAAGAAGTGGAGAAAATGGTGGGGTATGTGCTGGGAGAATTTCATACTATTGACATTTTGGTGAACAACGCAGGAATTGGAGCCCGTGAAACTATAGAACAGGTAAGTGAAGAACAGTGGGATCGAGTGATAGATGTCAATTTGAAAGGCGTCTTTAATTGTTGTAAAGCGGTAGTGAAACATATGATCTCCCGCAGGCAAGGCAAGATAGTAAATGTATCCTCTATTGCCGGATTAAGGGGCACAGGTTCGGTACCCTATGTTGCTTCTAAGTCAGGAATAATTGGAATAACAATGTGTCTGGCCAGAGAGCTAATTGATTCTGGAATTACTGTGAATGCAGTAGCTCCCGGTTTGGTAGATACAGACATGGTAGGGCTAAGCAAAGAACAAAGGATAAACATAAAGAAGGAAGTGCCTATTGGATGGTTAGGAAAACCTGAACATATAGCTCAGGGCGTTGTGTTTTTGCTAAAGGACGATTATATAACCGGGCAGATCATAAATGTCAGCGGGGGGGAGATTGATCAGTATTTGATTCTTCAACCTTCCTGACGTTTCATGGTCGCTAATAAAAGGATCTGTAGGACGTATCCGAAAGTCAATGTCGGTCGTTATTTCCATTGTTGCTTCGGGAAATTGGGGTGAATGTCTGGTAAGGGTCCTCAAAATAGGAGGAAAATTTGACATCCCAGGGATTGTGTGGTATAATATAAATGGAAAGGTATTCCATATGGTGAAATAAATGAAGAAACAATCACCGGTAAAGGCCATCGAAAAGGCTGTTCATATATTGAATTGTTTTTCTGAGAGCGAATATGAACTTAATCTATCTCAGATTACCCAAATGACGGGTCTACCCAAGACCACCATTTTCCGGATATTGACCACCTTGGAGAAAGGCAGGCTAATTACTCAAAACAAGGAAAACAAAAAATACCGATTAGGTTTCAAAGTATTTGAACTGGGAAGTTTGGTTCTGAGAAAGATGGAGTTAAGAAAGATAGCTATTCCCCTGATGGAACAGTTATCTGAGGAAAGTGGTGAGACAGTTCATCTGGGAATATTTGAGCAAAACGAGGTCATCTCCATAGAGAAAACTGATTCTCCTTTTTCCCTGCGGAGTAACGTCATCATCGGGAAAAGAGCTCCTGCCTATTGTACCGCGGTGGGTAAAGCTCTTTTAGCTTTCCAGTCTCAGAAACAAATAAACCTTTTTTTACGGAGTGCGAGGGAGAAATTCACTGCCAACACTATTACTGATGTTGACAAACTGAGACAAGAATTAAAGAAGGTAAGACAAGAAGGATTTGCCGTAGACAATATGGAGCACGAGGAAGGGGTCCGATGCGTGGGTGCTCCCATTAGAAATCGTGATAATGAAGTAGTTGCCTCCATAAGTATTTCTGGTCCCTCAGTGCGGGTAACCAAGGAAGCAATTCCTGTATTGGCCTTGATGGTGAGAAAAACANCTGAGGCTATTTCCAAAAGATTGGGGTCCTATCAATCATAGTTTTAATTTCGCAGTAGATGGAAAAATAAGTGAACCAATAGATGAGAAAAGATTGCTTTTCCTTAGTGTTGGTACAGGGTAGTAGAGACTAATAAATAATGAGGAGGAACTAAATGTCCATGCAGCCAAAGGAACTGAAAGACAAGGCCAAGGGTATTATCCATTTGGTAATGACTCCCTTCGATGCCCAGGATCACCTTGATGAAAAAGCCCTCAGGGAGTCCGTGAGTTGGGTAGCTGATAAGCTCAAAGGAGAAGATGCCGTATTTCTTCCTACCGGAAGCACCGGTGAGTTTTATGCCCTGAATGATGAGGAGTGTAAGAAGGTGGCCGAAATCGTGGTTGATGAAGTAAATAGTCGGTTTCCGGTGATAGTGGGAACCGGACGAGCCGGTACCCGCTATGCCCTTGAGATGAGCCGATATGCCCAGGATGCCGGTGCCGATGGAGTAATGATTTGTCACCCTTATTATCACCTGGTTACCCGTGAGGGTATCTACCGACATTTTAAGAGGATAGCCGATGGTCTTAAAATTGGCCTTATGGTATACAATAACCCGGTCACCACTAAAATGTATGTTGATCCAGAGCTAATGGCCAGACTCTCCAAGATAGAGAACATTGTTCTGGACAAGGAGAACACGGCTAGTGCCCCGGGATACTACTGGATGCAAAGAGCGGTGGATCCTCAAGATATGAAGATTCTCTGCGGCCTGGGCCAACTAATGTATCCCTTTGAGGCCCTTTTTGGCTGCCCCGGATATGTTACCGAGCTGGCTAATTTTGTCCCCGATATCGCCACGGGCATCACTAAAGCCGCCCAGCAAAGAGACTTTAGCAAACTGACCCAGCTAATAGATAAAATAGCTCCTTATCATGAGTTCATCGCTAAGGTAGCCAAAAAACGCGGGGTGCTGCCTACCATTCTCTCACCGCACATTTCTCTACCGGATCTTCCTTTTTATCAAGGTGTCTGTAAGGCAGCCATGGATATTATTGGACTACCCGGAGGCAAGGCCAGAGATCCCATGGAAAACATCACCGCTGAGGAAAAGGGTGAACTAAAGAGTGTTCTTAAAGATTTAGGAGCACTCTAAGCGGGAGCAGTGAGCAAATAAAAAGATAGATTAAGGAGATGGATAAATGATAGATTTAGGAAAACTGCTTATTCCTCTTCCCACACCATTTGACGAGGAATTTGAGGTTGATTATGAAAAAGCTGCTCAATTGGGGAGAAAAGTAAGTTCATTGTCTTTTACTGATAGCGTTGTGGTCACCGCTACTTCTGGTGAGTTTACCTCAATGACCTTTGAAGAAAAGGTGAAGTTGTTCAAAACTGTGAAAAGGGTCATTGGAGAAAAGCCCCTGATTGCCGGGACAGGTGCAGCATTTACCAAGGAAGGTATCAATCTCACCAAAGCTGCTGAGGAAGTAGGGGTAGATGTAGCTATGTTAGCCCCCCCTTACTACCTAAAACCTTCGCAGGAAGGAATTTACCGACATTTCAAGGTGATTGCTGAAAATACCAAACTCCCCGTCATGATTTATAATGTTGGTTTTGCTGGGGTAAACATTGAACCCGATACCATTGCCCGATTGTCTGAAATTGAAAACATATTTGCCATTAAAGAAATCGGACCCAATCCCCTTCAGGTGGCTGAAACTATCATGAAATCCTCCCGAGGCTTTAAGGTGTATGCCGGTAGTGCGGCACTGGCTCCCTGTATTCTAGCCCAAGGGGGCATAGGAGTAGTTTGTGAGCCTATGATTGGTGATAGGGTGCAAAAATTGGTAGATTTCTATCTCTCAGGAGATATTAAAGGAGGTTTAGAAGTATACTTTGATTTGATTACTTATTTCAAAATATATGGATCGAGAACCAATCCGGTACCTATTCTAAAATATGCTATGAGTTTAGCTGGTTTTGATGCTGGCAGACCTCGTCCTCCTCTAACTGAACTGAACGAGCAAGAAAAAGTAGCAATTAAAGAGACACTCCAAAAGCTCCATATTATTTGAGATAAGAGATATTACCTGAGAAGGTAAGTAACCTTTGTACTTAACTTTCCGTCCCAACAAAGGAGGTGATGGCCGCAATGTAAAGACGGGGGCAGTCTGTGTGGTAACTTAAGTCAGTTTGGATAATACGAGAAGGAGGAAGAAATGGAAGAAAAAAGAGGTAGGCGGTTGCAAAAATGGATAGTAGGTATCATATGTTTCTCAGTTCTGTTGGGTATAGCGGTTCCTCTGCTGGCAGAGGACAAGACAGAAATAGTGATGATGCAGTTTGGACCGACCCAAAAGCGACGAGAATCCATGGACAAGGCAGTGGTAATTTTTGAGAGCAGATTTCCCAACATTGATGTTACTATCGATCGGGCCGGATGGGTGGAACAAAGAGAGAAATTCCTGGCCTCTATTATGGCTGGTGCTCCTTGTTGCGACGGAATGGTCAATTGCGGCGGATATACCGGTGAGTTCTGTTATTTAGGGGCTATGGAACCACTGGAGAGTTATATCACCCTCGATCTGTACAACTCTATTCCCAAAGGATATTGGGATGTCGTTACCTATGAAGGACATACTTACGGTTTGCCTCCCTATTTCTGTGTTACCGGGGTGTTCTACAATGTGGATCAGTTCAAAGAGGTTGGTTTAGTAGCTCCTCCCAGGGAATTTGACGAATTTCTGCCGGCAATGCAGAAGCTGACTCGTGATGTTAACGGTGATGGTAAAATAGACCAGTACGGTTATGGTGCTCCGGGTGGTGCCTGGCTGGCCCACATTGCTCCTTCCTGGATGTTTATCTTTGATAAGGATGCCGGCTACTGGAAGATTCAAGCTGATGGGAAGAGAAAAGCGGCTTTTAACACGCCTAAGGCAAAAGCAGGTTTCAAGTACTTCGTTGAGCTAACTACCAAATACAAAGTGACTCCTCCTCCCGAGGCTTGGATATCTGCCGGCTGGCAAGAGGCTATTAGAGCCTTCGACATGGGTATAACCTCGACCTACCACCATCTGAATTGGCTAGGATGGCAAATGGAAAAGGTAAACTGGGGAGTTGTTCCCCAACCAAAGGGACCCGATGGAACTACCACCTGGTCAGAGGCTTCTAACTATTCTATGATGATAACCAAGGGGTCTGAGCACAAAGAAGAGGCCTGGAAGTTCATCCACTTTCTCGCCTCTGATGACGATGTCATCGAGATGAGAGTGGAGACAGTAGGTCAGCTCCCGGTTCAGACCAGACTTCTGGATAAATTTGCTGCCAAAGGACCTCGCTGGAAACAGATGGTGGACTGTCTGGTAGACAATCCTACGGAACGTTATCGTATTTATCCCTTGGAGCCGGGGTTTGAGACCAGCATGGAGGAAACGCTGAGTGTTCTGGAAAGGGCGTATCTGATAGCTGGAGCCCGTCCCGAAAAAGCGGTGGAAGAATGGGCTGGCTTTATACAGGAAGATTTGGACGAGATTTACCAACAATAATCGGTGGGTTTGGAAATCAAAGGTAGATTAGGTAGCTGGGTTTATTGGATGTTTCCGAGGAGGGAAGATATATCTTCCCTCCTCCCGAGTAAGAGATTTATGAGAATAATCAAAACCTCAGGTGAAAATTTAAAAGCCAGATCCAATGGTGTTTGACTATGAAAAAATGGAATCTTTTACCTTACTTTCTTATACTGCCTGGCGCTGTGGTTGTTGTTTTTGTGTATATCTGGCCGCTTACCTTGGGTTTCCTCTGGAGTTTTCAGTACAAATTTCTCCTGAGAGCCTTTGCTACCAAATGGATAGGTTTAGATAATTACATCTACTATATTTTGAGCCCGGTATTTTGGACAAAAATGCGCATAAGTTTTGTCTATGCCGGCGGAATTGTTCTAGTAAACTTTATGGTAGGTCTGGTGACCGCTCTTGCTCTGAACCGAACTATACCAGGACGTGATATCTTTAGAGCCATGATTCTCATTCCCTGGATGCTTCCGACCACGGTTATTGCTATAACCAGCAGATGGATATTCCATGGATTGGTCGGACCGGTCAGCGATCTAATGATGAGATTTGGTCTATTAAAAGAGCCCATATTTTTTTTTGGTTCCATAAAGTTAGCTCTGCCGTCTTTGATCCTTCTTACCTCATGGAGAAGCTGTCCCTTTGTCATTGTCATGATCCTGGCCGCACTACAATCGGTTCCTGTACAGCTCTATGAGGCCGCACGAGTGGATGGAGCCGGAATTTGGAATAGCTTTGTCCATATTACTCTACCCAGCGCTAAACTGACCATTGTCCTGGCCCTCATATTATCCCTGGTCTGGAACTTCAACTTCATAGATTTTGTTTACATTATAACCCAGGGCGGACCGGTATCTACTACCGAGACAATATCCCTATTTATCTATCGTACCCTATTTCAAAAGTATCGTTTTGGAAGAAGTTGTGCTTTGTCAATTCTTTCTCTGGCAATTTTGCTGACGTTTATGTATTTTTACATGAAAATGCTTTGGGGGAGCAGGACGAGAGGAGAACAGGCTCGATAGAGAGTGATCGTACTGTTCTATGAGGCTTAGAACCGAGTACAAAGCCCAGGGAGTTATATTATGAGGTATAGTACCAAGCAATCATTACTTAATTGGTCTGCTTTTGCTTACTTGATACTGATTTCGGTGCCGATCGTTTTCTTCTTTTTCTGGATGATTAGAACGGCCATCTTACCGGCCGAGGTACTCAACAATACTCCCATTCAGTATTTTCCCCGGCTGGGACAAATTACTCTCCGTAACTATGCCTATCTATTCATCAAGGTCCCCTTCTGGCGCTGGTTTTTGAATAGTTCAATTCTTGCCATTATGACCATTGTGGTAGGAATCACTGTCTCGGCCATAGCAGCCTACAGTTTTTCCAGATTTGCCTTTAAAGGAAAGAGCCAATTGATGCTGATTATTCTTTTCTTCACCACCGTTCCTCAAATTTCATTAGCTATCCCGTATTATATGGTTCTCAAAAGCATAGGTTTGCTCAATACTTATGCGGGGGTGGGGATTGCCTATATATCATTTACTTTCCCTTTTGCCACCTGGATGCTTACCAGCTACTTTATCAGTATTCCCAGGGAATTGGATGAGGCGGCACTGGTGGATGGGTGTGGGCGAATGAGGGCGTTTGTGAAGGTTGTGTTCCCTCTGGCTATCCCAGGAGTTATAGCCACAGCTATATTTTGTTTCATTGTAGCCTGGACTAATTTTCTCATGGGTCTTATGCTTACCACAGAAGAAGTTATGCAACCGCTGACAGTTGGTTTGGCCGGTTTCATTGCTGAGTTTAAATGTGAATGGGGTCTTCTCATGGCCGGGTCAACCTTGGCAGTCTTGCCAATCATTCCCTTTGTTTTTGCTCAAAAATACCTTATATCCGGATTAACCGCCGGGGCGATTAAAGGATGATACGGATTAGTTTCACACTCTCGATAGGGAAGAAAACAATAAACAGAGCTGCCGTGAAAGAAGATAAGGACTAAATACGGTGACAAGGAGGTGGGGTGTGGACCCCATTGGCCGGACAGGACTTTGGGGAGTGGGAATTACGATTTGCTGCTTTGACTTTAGCCATTATCCCCGTAATTGTAGCTTACTTTTTGTTTCAGAGGCAATTTATTCGAGGACTTACCTTCGGTGCTTTGAAGGAATAATGGTTATATAGGTAGTCTTCCGGGTAGAACGGAGGTGATCGTACGCAGTTGAGGTCAGATGTTGAAGAGATCGTTCCTTCGGTGAGAAAGACAAGGTAAAGTTTCTCTAATCTTTTGCTGATAAGATAAATCTATCGGGGCAAAAATAACGGTCTCTTTTTCTGGTGCCTGGGCCAAGATGGTCCCCCAGGGGTCTAAGATCATGCTCTTGCCCCAACACCTCTGGCCCTGAAGATCTGAGCCAATTTGATCCGGAGCAATCACATAAAATTGATTCTCTATGGCTCTGGCCCTTATCAGAGTCTCCCAGTGGTCCTTACCAGTCTCAAGAGTGAAAGCCGAGGGAACAAAGATAATCTGAGCTTCTTTTCTGGCTAATCTCCGGTACAGTTCGGGAAATCGGAGGTCATAGCATATGCTCAGGCCAAAAGTAGCCAGAGGAGTTGTCACCTGAATAACCTCATCTCCCGGAGTGATTAGCTCTGATTCTCGCCGCCAGGAGCCATCGGGCAAGGCGACGTCAAAAAGATGTAGCTTTCGGTACCTGGCAATGATTTTCCCCTGGGGATTGAAAAAAACACTGGTATTGTAGAATAAGCCATTGTCTTTATCACCGGACTTCTCCAGGATACTTCCACCAAGAAGATATATCTGGAGATTTTTGGCTATCCTACTTAGTCGATTGATGGTCGGTCCCGGAATGAATTCCGCATTTACTCTTTTTTCCTTGACTGCACCGGAGAAATTAAACATCTCCGGCAAAGCCACAACTTTGGCTCCTTCCTTAGCCGCCAGAGAGATAAATCCCTCGGCCTTTTTCAGGTTAGTCTCCTTATGATTGACCGAAGTCATCTGAATGGCAGCTACCTTGAACCGTTTTTCGTCAGTATTCATCTTTTTCATCCCAAGTGTAGGGTACAAAATACCAGATACCAGTAGGCGCCCGATAGACTCTTCAGCTCATTCTGTCTGGTTTCATAGCCTGGACTTTCAGGCTAGCGATTGAATTGCTAAGATCATTCATTTTTGCCGATGGTATTTCCGGACTATTGATATTCAGCTCTGAGGCCAGGTCATTAACAATGTACTCTACAGGAAATAGTGTTTCATCAACTATTCTTGTTTTCTGGAATCCCGCTGCTGTTATGGTTTCTATGTATTTCTCCTTCAACATCGCTCCAGAGATACAACCAACGTATCCCCGGGCAGAGTTCTTCAGGAAATTGGGCAGTTCCTTCAGCAGGACCAAATCCGAGATCATCAGTCTACCACCTGGCTTGAGTACCCGGAAGGCTTCCCTAAAGACTTTCCCTTTATCAGGTGAAAGATTAATGACACAATTCGAAATGATTACGTCAACTGAGTCATCAGCTACCGGTAGATGTTCAATCTCTGCCAGCCGGAACTCTACGTTTTGGTAGTTGTTCCTCTGAGCGTTTTCTCTCGCCTTCTCAACCATCTCCGGGGTCATGTCTACGCCAATAACTCTCCCACTTGGGCCCACTTCATTGGCGGCAAGAAAACAGTCAAATCCCGCACCCGAACCGAGATCCAGAACAGTCTCTCCTTCTCTCAGTGAGGCGATAGCCACTGGGTTCCCGCAGCCAAGACCTAAATTTGCTCCTTCCGGAGCAGTTTTCAGCTCCTCTTCAGTGTATCCTATTCCCTTACTGATATCCTTGGCGCTAAGTGTCCCCTGACAGCATGATTTGGTGGAAGAGCAGCAGGAACCGTACTGTTTGGCTATCTTAGCATAACCATCTCTCACCAATTTTCTGGTTTCTTCGGCTTTCATTTTTGACTTCCTCCCGGTGTCATCGCTGAGGTCATTTGGCAATTATCTCTTGCATCATGGGTCCGAGGAGACTGTTTATCATTTGAGAAAAACCCTGCACCTTGATCAAAGAAATACAGCACACCTCACCATTTCTTTCCCAGCTGATGACGGCTAATTTATCTCCAGCACTAATTCTGGCCTTATCTCGAATCTCCTTAGGAAGCACCATCTGTCCCCTCTCATCTATACTGATTACTGATTCAACCTTACAGCAACCTCTTTGTTGGTCCGCAGAGGGGCAACAAGGCTGAGATTTTTCCATTTCTCCCTTTTTGGCCATTTTGGGTACCCGCCTTTGATCTTATTTATCAGATAATTCAGATTTCTCCTCTAGCCAGTCTATCACTGTCTTTTCCAGATGGGTTCCGCTTAGCCTGTTTATCTCAGGTATCCCCGCCGGACTGGTGACATTTATCTCTACTATTTTCTCCCCTATCAGGTCAATCCCGGCAAAATAAATTCCCTCTTTTAGTAGGTGAGGGGATAAGTAGCGACAGATTTCTTCATCCCGGGGGCAAATTTCTGCCCGGGCGAACTTAGCACCCTGATGAATATTTGCCCGGTAATCATCAACCGGGGGAACTCTGCGCATCGCTCCCAAAGGTTTTCCCTCCAGGAGTAGAATCCTCTTATCGCCCTCCCGCACCTGAGGTAGATACTCTTGAGCCATGACAAATTCTTCTCCTTCCCGGGTAGCTACCTCGAGAAGAGAGTTTAGATTGATATCGTCTTTTCGTAGGTAAAGCACTCCCCTCCCGCTGCAATTATTAAGGGGCTTGGTCACCATTTGTCCCCCTATCTCCGAGAGAAACTTCTTGAGTTCTTCAGGCTTCTTGCTCACCAGGCTGCGGGGAGCAAATTGGGGGAAATTAAGTAGATAAAGTTTTTCATTGGCATTCCTGATTCCCCGGGGGCTATTGACGATAAGGGTGGTGGGCCGGACATATTCCAGAATATAGGTAGAATAAAGGTAATCCAGATCAAAAGGAGGGTCCTTACGCATGAAGATAACCTGCAGTTCATCGAGCTGCATCATCTTTGGCCCAGCCATCTCAAACCTATGGGCAGTTTTTTCTGTTATTCTATTTACTCTACCCCGGGTTTGGCTTTTCTGAAGTTCAAGGTCTTTGACCTGGAAGTAATAAACTCGATGTCCTCTCCTCAGGCACTCCGCAATCAGGCAACAACTGGTGTCTTCATCTATGCTGTCTAAGGCGTCAAAAGAGTCCATTATGAATCCTATCTGTAGACTCACCTTAACCTCCACTAAATTTATACCAGAGGAAAAGGGTCAGTCAAGTCAGGTTTGACACCAAGAACTATCCAGCATAAGATACAGGAACAATATTCAGGAAAAGAGAATCATTCATGGACGAGACAGTTACTGGCCGCCAACAACTGGTGGACTACTTCTGGGAGTCTTGTTGTTCGGAAGAAGAGCTAAGAGTAGGGGCAGAGTTTGAAAAATTGGGTGTTTTCTACCCTTCGGGGACAGCCATTCCCTACCAGGGAAAAGAAGGGGTCGCTGCAGTTCTCTCTGGCTTAAGTCAGAGATTCGGGTGGAAGCCGGCGAGAGAAGGGGACAAGATTATTGCTCTTTCCCGGGGTAATACCTGGATAACCCTGGAGCCCGGTGGCCAAATCGAGCTCAGCGGAGACACTTTTGATAATATCCATCAGTTGAATGGTGAGCTGGTAAATCATATTAGAGAGGTTAAGTCTGTTTCAGATCCTCTTAACATAAGATGGTTAGGTTTGGGAATACAACCGGTTAGTCAGTTGGAAGATATCCAATGGGTGCCGAAGAATAGATACAGGATTATGTCCCCTCATATGGCCAAACAGGGAAAACTCAGTCATCAGATGATGAAAATGACTGCTTCAATTCAAGTAAACGTAGACTACTTAAATGAGAACGATTTTGCTGAGAAAATGCGGACGGCACTGGTCTTGGTTCCAGTAGTAACGGCTATTTTTGCTAACTCTCCCATTTCTGAAGGAAAATTGAACGGTTTTCTAAGTAGGAGAGCCCACATCTGGAATCATACCGACCCGGCTCGTTGCGGTTTGATTGGAAGGGAGTTTTTCTCCCATCCCAGCTTTTCCTCCTACGTGGACTACGCCCTGGAAGTCCCCATGCTCTTCCTAAAAAGAGACAATCGGTGGATCGAGGTTAAGGATACCAACTTCTCCAGTTACTTGAGGAATGGGTACCAGTGCTACCGAGCTACCTGGGATGACTGGCAGCTTCATCTTTCCAGTATTTTCACTGAGGTGAGAGCCAAGAGTTACATTGAGGTTAGATGCGCCGATTGTCAGAGGATGCAACTTGCCCCGGCGGTTGTGGCTCTCTGGAAGGGAATTCTTTACAGCAAAGAGGCTTGTAGAGCAGTCTGGTCCTTGATGAAAGACTTCTCCTGGGAAGAACGATGTCAGCTTTACTCCACTGTTCCCCGTGACGGTTTGAAGACCAGGTCAAAAGAGGTGAGCATTCTTGATCTGGCCAAAGAACTCCTGAGAATAAGCTACTCCGGTTTGAGGGAACAGCGCCAGTACAACGACAAAGGTGAGGATGAGACTATCTACCTTGACCCGGTGATGGAACTTGTTATAGAACGTGAGATGTGTCCAGCAGACATAATAATCAAGAACTGGAAGGGCAAGTGGCAGGGGAGTATTAGCCAGTTGATTGACTACAGTTCTTATTAGGTCTTCCTGACTAAACTCCTTTCCTTCGCAGCTCTAAGAATTCTTTGTTGCTGCGGCATTGATAATAGGGGTTGTGAGACTTCTCGTAACCAATTGTGGATACCGACTTCTCTCCATAGTCATGACCAGGATACACTTTGGTGTCATCAGAAAGCTGGGCGATTTTACCGAATAAACTGTGGTAGAGTTCTTCTGAACTACCTCCCGGACCATCTGTTCTTCCGCAGTAGCCCACAAAGAGAGTATCACCACTCAAGAGAGCATTTTCTACCAGGGCACAAATACTGCCCCGGGTGTGTCCCGGAGTGTGGATGATCTTTACCTTTAGGTTCCCCAATTTTAGCATATCTCCGTCCTCCACCGTGATGTCTGAATCCACCAGGGGGACTTCGAGTTGGTGACATACTACTTGAGCTCCTGTGGCCCGGACAATTGCCTGGTTCCCCTCGATGTGATCTCGATGACCATGGGTGTTGAGAATATATTTTATCCTGATATTATTCTTCTTGATACTCCGTAAGATCATTTCCACATCTCCGCAAGGGTCTATTATTAGACCCTCTCGGGATATCTCATCGGCAATTAGGTAGGAAAAATTCATATCTACTCCCCCCACCGCCAGTTGCTTTATTATCACCTCTCACCTCCTCGGGTTACTTGTTAGTTTTTGTTTTCTCTCAGCAAACTACCAGGTGGATTGTAAGAGTCCTGGTTAATTTGTCAACTTGCCTTGATAGCAACACCTAGGCCGATCGAGGGGTCACACGTTTTAGACAAGGTTCAATCGGGAAATCAGGTTTGACTTTTGACAGAGGCACATTAGGATATGATGGTGTGTTGGTGAAGATTAATTTTTTTCCTGCTGGCGTTTAGAATCCTGGAAGTAATAATGGGTGAATTCAGGTCGTTAAATGATGAAAAGTTGGCGGATCTCCGTCTGGGGATGGCTGGAAGTATTGAGTTGTTTATTCTTAGTTATGTTGTTCGTCTTACCGGTGACTTTGGCTCAGACCAGCGCACCAGAAATGAGACTGGACAAGATCAGCTGGGAGTTTGGGGAAGCACTGGAAGGCGCCCTTCTGGAAACTCGTTTCTCAGTGACCAACGTCGGAACTGAAAATCTGCAGATAGATCTTCGTCCCTCCTGCGAGTGTATCGGAGTGAATCCCGGGTATCTTGCCGTGGAGCCAGGGGGGGCCGCTGTTTTTGCAGTCAGCTTTGATACTAAAGGATACCAGGGTAGTGTTACCCACTACCTGTTTATGGACACTAATGATCCTCAGTATCCTCATATTCAACTGCCTATAGAGGGGGAAGTCCTCTCCCAGAAGTCCAAAGTGGCTTCGACTACCAGGTCTTCACCCGCTACCCAGAACCTCCCTCTGGTTAGAATGAGCTTCTTCTATTCACCCGGGTGCCGGTACTGTCAGAAGCTCAGGAATGAGGTTTTCCCCCAATTAGGGAAAAAGCTCCAGATTAATCTGGAGGTGGCTGCCTTTCCCCTGTCCGAGCCCGATAATTATCAAATGCTTTCTCTCTTAGAAGAAAAATACCAAAGGCAAAGCAATGAAATTCCGGTGCTGGTCATCGGGAGGGACATCTTGGGTGGAGAGAGACAAATCAAGAGGGAACTCGAGTCCCTAATCAGGAAGTATCGGGAAGAAGGAGCTGACTACTGGCCTCATGAGATCGTCCGGGAAAAAGAAGGGTCACCGGAGAAGATAATTCAAAAATTCAGATCATATCGTCTTCTCCCGGTTTTAGTGGCGGGACTGGCTGACGGAGTAAACCCCTGTGCCTTTGCTACTCTCATCTTCCTGATTTCTTACCTTGTATTGCTCAAAAGAAATCCCCGTGAAATTCTGGTGGTGGGTATGCTTTTCAGCCTGTCAGTATTTGTGACCTATCTGGGGGTGGGATGGGGACTCTTTAGTTTACTCAAAATCTCATCATCCTATAGCCTTGTTGGCAACATTATTCGGTATGTAGCGATTGGACTGGCTTTCGGACTGGGGGCTATCAGCCTTTACGATTTCTATCTGTGCCTCACTAAGAGGAGTAAGAAGGTAATTCTACAGCTTCCCAAGAGGTTTAAGAAAACAATTCATTCAAATATACGCCGGGGTTTTGGCGGCTGGTCTATTTTCCCTGCCGCATGCTTCCTGGGTTTTGGAGTATCTTTCTTTGAATTGGCCTGTACCGGGCAAATTTATCTTCCCACCATTGTTTACATAAATAGGATCAGTCCAGGAAATCCCCGAGGCATTTTTTATCTTGTTCTTTACAATCTCCTGTTTATTCTCCCTTTACTGCTGATATTTTTATCCGTTTATCTGGGGGTTTCCTGGCAGAGATTGTCTGGTTTTCTGGAGACAAATCTGGGAAAACTCAAGTTAGTTTTGGCCCTCGTTTTCTTCGCTCTGGGAGCTTTCTTATTGTGGGGGCCATAAGACGAACCAATACTCATTTATACTCAAGGAGGCGAAAATGCTCGTCAGAAGATACTCAGGTAAAAGAGTGAGTTCTATGGTGGTGGTGGTAGTCTTTTTGTACCTATCCCTCTTGGGATTTGTTGGTTTCTCGTTTGCGGAGGGGGTTTTGGCGTCCGAAGGCGACTCTTTGGAAGCTGGAGACAGCACGATTGAGATTCTGTACACTGGTACGGCTAACGGTCTTTTGGTACAGTGTGCCTGTCCCGGCAAGTCCGGTGGTTTGGCCCGACGGGCTCAATTCATTAAGCAATATCGCCAAGAACATTCTCAGGTACTGGTTCTGGACTCCGGAGATAACCTCCCCACCGGTTCCGACCCCTTGAAAAGCTCTTACATTTTTGCCGCTCTGGAGCTGATTGGTTACGACGCAGTCACCATCGGTGATCAGGAGTTAATGGGCGGGTGTCAATTCCTTCTCGAAGCCCGGGAGAACTACCGTATTCCTATTGTGGCGGCTGATCTAAAGATTCTCTGTGGCGACGACTCTTTGTTGTTCCCTCCCTATGTGATAAAAGAGGTGGGAAATCATCGACTGGCAATTCTGGGAGTTACCTTCGATGCTTCACACTTCTCGGGCAAACAAAAGAAAGTGGAAGCTGAGTTTTCCCCCTGGCAAGAAGTATTGTCGCGTTACCTGTCTGTTCTTGAAGA
This sequence comes from Candidatus Aerophobus profundus SCGC AAA252-L23, assembly GCA_000402295.1. Taxonomy (GTDB): domain Bacteria; phylum Aerophobota; class Aerophobia; order Aerophobales; family Aerophobaceae; genus Aerophobus; species Aerophobus profundus. The sequence goes on along the minus strand of AQRW01000183.1, from coordinate 40,998 downwards.
AAAAGCAGACCTGATTATTGTTCTGTCTCACCTTGGAACCGAGCTGGATCTGAAAATGGCGGCGCAGTTCAAGGGAATAGACCTGATTGTGGGAGGCCACGGCGGAAGTTTAATCAACAAACCTCTGGTCGCCGGAGAAACGCTCATTGTCCACCCTGGACCGAGCGGACAAAAAGTAGGGGTACTGACCCTCAGTCTAGATGAGAACGGGAAAATCGTTGGCTACCAGAACCAGCTTATATCTCTGACCACAAGAATCAAGAGTGATGCTGAGGTAGTTGCCTTGGACCGAGAATATAAGCAGGCACTCAAGGAAAGGAACAAAGCACTCCTGATGCAGAAACAGAATGCTCAGTGAAGGCACCGAATTCTTGTTAGCACATTTTAGAGTGGGTTTTTAATCAGAGTTGGCCTCTCTTCCATAATATTATCATTTCATCTCTAACTCGACTTGGCTGTCAGAAAGAAAGAGGGACGAGTGATCTAAAAGGGGGCCATGGTCGATGCTTTGTCACTTTTCTTCACCAGAGTGAATAAGAATAGCGAAATTATGGCCAAGGTAAAGCCATAAATAAAAGTTGCCTCCGGACTTATTTTATCCCACAATGCTCCGGCAATATATCCCCCTGGAAGGGCCACTAATCCTATTGCCGCATGGAATGTTCCTAGTGCTGTTGCTTTCAGGTGTTTCGGCGCCAAGTCCACCACCAAGGCTCTTTGGGCCCCGTCAATCATAGCATAAAATATCCCATACAATATGAAAGAAAGTACAATACCCTGGATATGGGAAGCGAATATTAAGCCGAGAGAAGTTAGGGCAAACAATACGTAGCCTGCCATCAAAACGGGTTTTCTCCCAATTCTATCTGATAATATTCCCGAAGGTATGGTGCAAATACTGTAAACAATGTAAAATAAAACGTAGAGAAGAATTGCCATATTATCCGCTAAGCCTATATTCTTGGCTCTCAACAAGAGAAAGGCATAACCAAAATGGCCTAAGGCAAACACCGAGGAGACGATAACAAATAATCTCAAGTTTCCGGGCAATTCTTTGAAACTCAGCCTAAGGGACATTGCCTTGGTGTCCTTTTTTAGAGGTAGTCTTTTTTCTTTGATAAACAGGACAACAAATACGGCAATTACTCCAGGTATAAGAGCAAATAGAAAAATGTTTCTGTATCCCAAAATGGGCAGAAGCAGGAAAGCAAGCATTGCCCCTGCAACTGAACCAATCCCATCCATAGCTCGATGAAACCCATACGCTTTTCCCCTCACCTTCTCATCACAAGATTCAGCTACAATCGCATCTCTGGGAGCGGTTCTCAAGCCTTTACCAATTCTCTCTATTACTCTGATAAAAAGAACAAAAGACCAGACATTGGCCAGAGCAAATAGTGGTTTTGTTATCGAGGACAAAGAGTAGCCAAAGAGGATAAAAGGTTTTCTTTTTCTGATTTTGTCAGACCAGTAACCCGATACCACCTTTAGCAAAGAAGCAGTTGTTTCTGCTGCACCTTCAACAATACCTACTGCGCAAGCACCGGTACCCAAAACAGTAGTCAAGAACAGGGGAATCAACGGAAAAACCATCTGGCTGCTCAGGTCGGTGAATAAACTGACCAGTCCTAATATGAATATATTTAGGGTCATACCCTCAAAGATTCTGATAGGTCCGAGCTTATTCATATTGTTTTTCTTTTAGGACTTCGCTAATCAGCTCTCTTATCTTCTCTTTTGATTCACCAAGAATACTGATGCCCTTTCCGGTTATTTGGTAATATTTCCTGATTTTTCCTTCAACTACTTTTTTTCTACTGCTCAAGTATTCCTGATTTTCCAAAGAGTGAAGAATTGGATATAGGGTCCCGGGACTAATTGAATAACCGTGCCTCTCTATTTCCTTCATAATTCCAACCCCAAAGATTTCTTCTTTGCTGGCATGGTACAGTATATGCATCCGGATAAATCCCAAAAAGATGTTTCTAACCATAGTATCGTCTCTCGATATCTGATTCCGATATAATAAAGAAGCATTTAGTCTCTGTCAAGCCACTGGCAGGCAAGCGGAGGATAGTGAAATTTGATGCTCATTGTTCGAGTCCCAGGTAGGGTCAAAGCTCATCTCGGGGCACAAATTGCAAATCCCAGCGAAAGTCCAGTAGTCTCTTGGCCAAGGTTTGCCGGGTGCAATTCGTGAGAGATGAACTGTCGTTCCTTTACTCCCAGGCTAATACCTCAATTCGGGATAAGGCTGGAGAACAGCCAGGGTCTTAGGCTGGAAATGACCTTGTGAGACCTCGTATTTATCCTCTTGGTCACCCAATTTTGACTAATTTAGTGGTGATTGTATGATGGGATTGGAGTGAATGGTAGAGGTGGACAAGAATAATAAGTACGGTTTAGATATCGAAATAAGAGTATGCTGGAAGATTTGATAAGCGGACAAAAGGGCAAATGTAAGCTCTGCGGGAAAGAGGGGAGAGAGATATCCAGGACGCTTTCTCTTTGTCTGAGCTGTATTCGTCAGAAACCTGCCCAGGCGATAAAGATTGGGATGAAAGCTCAGGCAAGAGCGAGAAAGGAAGTCAGCTTTCCGCCAAAGATTCCCAAAGCTTCGCAGGGAGTTGAGTGCACGTATTGCGCCAATCACTGCCGTATTTCAGAGGGAGAGGAAGGGTATTGTGGACTCTCCCGAAATGAGCAAGGGAGGCTTGTTCGTGACTATGGAACTCCTGAAAAAGCGATTGGGTCGTGGTACAAGGACCCCCACCCTACCAATTGTGTAGCAGTGTGGCACTGTGCCGGAGGAACTGGGGCAGGCTATCCAAAGTATGCCAAGTGGCCTCACGGGGATAGAGGGTACAACAGTGCCGCCATTTTTCTCGGTACCTGTTGTTATCATTGTCTCTACTGTCAGAACACCAGCTGGCCTGAGATGGCGGCTAAGAAGGGACCAATTCTCAAGAGTGATAAGTTGGTGGAACAACTTCTCTCCGATCCCTCGCTCACCTGCGCCTGCTGGTTTGGTGGAACCCCGGAGCCGCAGATGCCTTTTGTTCTGGAAGTCTCAGAGAGAATTGTAGAGAAAACAAGAGAGCAAGGGAGAATATTCAGAATATGCCTGGAGAGTAATGGGAATTTTTCTTGGCCTTGGTTAAAGAAAATAGCGGAGCTTTCCTTAGAGAGTGGGGGAGGGATCAAATTCGACCTCAAGACCTGGGATGAAAACCTTAACCAGGTGCTTTCTGGAGCAAGCAATAAGGCAACCTATGAAAACTTCAAAAAGCTGGGTAGATTGCATCTCAGGCGTAAAGACCCACCTTTTCTTCGGGCCTCCACCCTTCTGGTTCCCGGCTACATTGACCTGGAAGAAATTAGAAAAATTGCCCGTTTCATCGCCACCGTCAATCCATCAATTCCCTATTCCCTACTGGCTTTTGGACCGGCGTATCACTTCGTAGATCAGCCTTTGATCAAAAAGGATTTTGCTTTCAAGGCGAAGGCGATTGCTGAGGAAGAAGGTCTTGAGCGAGTAAGAGTAGGGAATAAGCAGCTGCTGATGTGAAATTTTCAAATTCAATGACCAATCAAAAACAATTCCTCTTTTTGGAAGCTTTCGGGGTAAAAAATGAACCAGCTCTAAGGAGGTAGAATTGTGAACGCCATCGTGTTTGTAATAATCGCTGTTGCCTGCTCTTATTTGGATCATACTGGGGACAGTGTTTATGGGAGCTGTCCATGACTTCGGTACGCTCGTGACTTCTCTTAGGCATGAGGGTAGAGAAGTTGCAGATTATCTCAAAGACCTAATGGGATCCAGAGCTTCACAACTGATGTATGTAACCACATTCTTTGTTTTGGTTCTGGTCAGTGCAATATTCATCCACGTTATAGCTGTACTTCTCTCTAAATACCCGGCCTCAGTGTGGTCGGTCTGGATTGAAGTCCCTTTGGCCTTGATCATAGGATGTGTAGTTCGCCACAAGCTTGACACAGGTGGTCCCCTTTTGCGTTGACATTCACATGCAGTCATTTATTCTGAAGAAGAGTTTGGTGTGAGAGGAATAGGAGGTAAAATATGTCGCCCGCACCAATTTTTCAAATGAGTTTATGGAATGCCTGGATTTTCATGGTGTGGTGTCTGCTACCACTTCCCTTCGTACTTCTATTCCATAAAGGTACATTTAGGAAAACGAGCTCCACTGCTCCCCTCAACAAGAACGAGAAGACAATTCTGGGTGTCTCAAAGATAGTCATGTTTTTCCTCTTCATATACTCCATTTTTCTTCCTCTCCAAGGGGGAACGATCTGGTTTTACGTGGGTCTTCCCATTTATTTATTCGGGTTGATCATGTACACCATCGTCTGGCTCAACATCGTGGCGAGTCCTCCCGACCAACCTGTCACTAGAGGACTGTATCGCTATTCAAGGCATCCCATGTACCTCACTCACATCCCCATATTTGGGGGTGTAGGCATAGTTTGTGCTTCCTGGCTCTTTCTGGTGGCCTCTGTTCTATTCATAATCTTGCATTGTATTAACGGAATCGCTGAAGAACGACTCTGTCTCGAGGTTTATGGTGATACCTACCGGGAGTACATTAACAGAACCCCCAGGTGGTTAGGTAGGTTGAAATCCAATGGACGATGAGGATTTTGAGGCAGAACATGAAGGATGAAGAATGGGAACAATTGAGAATTATCTGAGGAAGGAGGTAAATAAAAAATGGGAACAGCCTGGTATTTTAGACTCTCTATGTGCACATCTTGAGTTTTGCCATCAGTTGGCTTCTTTCTGGGGCCATAAGAGCGGAGAGAATGGGTCCTCCAACTGGCAGGTATTGGGTAATAGGTTTCTTAGCAGGCTTTGCTGTGGGGTGGGTGTTAATGTGGTTTGTCCCCTTCAGTATCAATTCAGCTTTCTGGATTGGACTTGTCATTATTGCTGCCGGGGAAGCGGTCTATGCCCTGGGCTTCATGGCTACGAGAGAGCATCCTGAGAAAAAGAAGGTAGTCGTAGACTGGGGTATTTATAAGGTCAGCAGACACTCCCATGTTCTGGCAGGTATCATATGTCTCCTCGGCGCGATCGTAGTGGGATGGAACCCAATATCGGTTATGTATATGATCTTGTGGCTTTATTTTGTTGTATACGTTATCCTGGCTCATCTCTATGTGCTAAGTGAAGAAAAGACAAATATAGAAAAATTTGGGAAAGAGTATGAGGATTATGTGAAAAGAGTACCCAGATATTTCTTAATAGGGTGAATACGATCCAACAAATAAACCAAGAATAACAGATAGGAGTCTTCACTGGGCCAAAAGAAGAAACACAAGGCTAAGAAATTCAAAAAGGCTACAGGATACCGTTCTGAACACCCGGATACGCGAGTAAGAGATTCTGGACTTAAAATGGGACGATATTGACTTAGGGCAGAAAACCGTATATATTATGAGAGCCAAGGGGGGACATAGGCGAGAAAATGCGGGGGTAGCTCAGTTGGTAGAGCATCGGCCTTCCGAGCCCATCCGGGGCAATTCTAAGAAACCTACCCAATGCAGAAAACACACTTCAGACCACAGTTTCATCAGTTTTTCATTCCCCACCAATCTGTATCAAAACACAGGATTTTGCACCTAAAATAGACACTATATGGACACCAAATATGGGGCTGGAAACTCTTGAAATTTGACTTATCCTTCGTTGTACGTAAAATATGTAGAGTAGTATTCACAGATCAGCTCCCAGTCATCTTTGAATATCTTGTTACCATAACGAAAAATAGGTGAAATGAGGTCAATTTCCTTATCGTAACGAAATCGGGAGGGTGAGGCATAATGGGCACTTTTGAGAAACATTTATCCTTGGCAAAAGAAAAATTGTCCGCCTTAAAAGAGGCCTACGAAAAAAGAAGGTACACTGTAGTGGGAGATCTGGCCACAAAGGTGGTGGAGCAATTGGTAGAAGCGGATGCTGCCAGAAGTAACCAGCATTTTGGCACCCATAATGACAGACATGAATACTCCAACAAAAACTTTCCAGCAGGTGTTAATAGGGCCATGCGTAAGGTCTGGTTTGCCTATGGTGATTTAGGTTATGATGGGGTTAACGGAAAGAGGGCAAAATCTGTTATGGAGAATTTAGGGATTATTTCAAAGTTCTTCAACCAAAGATTTGGGTGAGCACATTGAAAAGGATGCTTAAAAAAACAGTAAAGGAATTATCGACAATAGATGATATAAAGCTTATTATTTTATATGGAAGCTTTGCCAGAGGTGATTACGGCCCAAAATCAGACCTAGATTTGTTCATACTTACCACTAAGCAAGAGACAATGAATAGTATCCAGGATAAGATAATTGATATAGAAGAAAAAATTGGAAAAAGCATTCAACCAACCGTAAGGACCGGGAAAGAACTAAAAAAAACAGACATAGGATTGCTTGAAAACATATTACAGGAGGGAAAGCTTCTATACTTGAGGGAACCATGTGAGATACCCGCCACCCAGATTACCAAACAAAAACCTTACCTCATTTATACCTTTAGTCTGAATACCCTGGACCAAAAGACAAAGGCAAGATTCAACAGAGAGCTATACGCCCGGGCAAAAGAAAAATACACTTATCAAGGGCTCCTGCAAAAAATTGGTGGTGAAAAGCTTTCCCCGGGATGTATAATTGCCCCTTTCAACCAGAAAAACACCGCAGAGAAATTCTTCAGTAAATACAAAATAAGGCATGAGGCAAAAGAGGTTTGGATGTAGGGCACAAAATCTTATGACACGTACTTTTGCGAGATTAGGGACACGATTCTCTCCCTCATGCTGTTGTTATACTCGTCGCACCAGTTGTCGTGTTTTCCACTCTTGTTCTTCTGCCGATGCTAATTTCCTACTGCTTCTCCTCCCGTTGAACTAGATTTGTCTTCCCTATCTGCTTGTACGAGAATTGCCATAGCCTGTGTCAGTATGACTTTGTGACCTTTTGTACTGTATACAGCTATTGACAATCTTGAACTGCATATTACACTATTCACCAGAGGAAGCCATCTTGGTAAGTGAATCACAGATTTTCATTCGTCCTTAGCCATTTGGTACGAAAGGGTTTGTGAACCTGACGTTTTAGACGGATTGATGTATGTATTCTTTGTGACCATCAGTTTTGGATTCTAAATACATGGCTGACATGAAACTCAATTATTATATAGAATTCTGTATATCTCGCTACTTTCCGTATGACGTAGGTTTCTATCATTCTACAAAGCCTTTTTTGAAAAATAAGAAGGTTGAATTTCACATAATTCACCGTCAGACGTTGAGAAATCTTGATATTGTGGGTTTTGGATATCAAGATGCTAGATGTTAACCATTCACAAGGAGGTTCAAAAAATGGCTGAAGAAAACTTTAAATTGCCTGGTTCATCATATAGTGAGCTTGTGAAAATTATTCGTGCATATGGCTATGCGCGCGATGAGGCCGCACTGAAAGATGTCGCAGATCGAGCTGCAATAAGCCGTTCGCAGGTCAGCAGGAATAATGGTTTTTTAGTTTCTATAGGTATTCTTTCTGCAGGTAAGAAGAAATCGTTAACTATGGCCGGACGCAAGTTAGCACAAACCTTAGATTTTGAAATGCCTGACCAAGTTGAATCTGCATGGCGTACCATAGTGAATGAAAATGACTTTTTGTGTAAAATTGTATCTGCTGTGAGCATTCGAGGTGGAATGGAACTTTCATCTTTGAGGAATCATGTTGCATTGTCAGCAGGTGCACCTAAAAGACCGCACGCTATGGCAGGCTCTGGTTCTGTAATAGATATCTTGAAAGCCAGTGGCCTTTTGCGGGAGGAAGATGGAAAAGTTGTAGTCTCCTCTCAATATGATGAACAAACTCAAGAAAGGACTGCGCCAGGTGACAAAGAACAAAAAGCTTTGAAAAAACCTGCAAGTCTGCAACCACTTCAGCAGGGGGATGAACGTGTCCGCCAAGTCGGTGGTGTCAATACAGAAATATCGATTCAAATCAGAATTGATTGCAAGCCAGATGAGATTGAACAGCTTGGGGGGCGACTAAGGAGTATGCTCGACTCATTAAATACAAGTGAAAGGAATTTAGAAGATCGTGAAGATTAGGGGGTTGCCATGCCTCGACCTTTTTGGCGTGTGACCGCTGAGGCCGTGGTAGCTTCGGTTGATGCTGTTTATCTGTCAGGAAGGCCTGCAGACCCACAGTATATTTCCAATCTTGCACAACTAACCAAGGCTAACTCGGAAGCAGCATTAAGTTTGGCGGAAGACCTTGGACTTTTGAAATCCAATTCCGGGAAGTACCAGGTCTCAAGCCCACTCTGCAGGTCATTTGTAACGGCAAATCAAAAACGAAAAGCAACTGCCCTCCGTGTTGTTCTAGAGGATTATGAACCTTTCACAAGATTCCGAGAGCGCCTCATTTCAACTGAGGATGCCACGACAGCCGCTAAGCAAGTGAAAATAATCTTAGACCTTGATGCACATCATGATGATATCAAAGAGACACTTTTGAGTCTCGGACAATACAGTCAGGCACTATTAGCTGAAGGTGGTGGTGTGTATCGGCCAAGAGAGGTAGAAGAACCGAACGGAATCGATGCTCTGGCAAGTGGTTGTGCAAATGACGTGGCATCAGAACAACTAATTAGAAAGCGGCTTGGCTCACATGCTATCGAAAGATCATCCCGTGATACAGTAATAATACCTCTTGCCAATGCGATGCAACGTTCAGCTAGAAATGATCCTCGGGGTGCAGTTGTAACAGCAGGAAATGCAGTGGAATCATATTTGGCAGCGCTAGGTGTGCGGTCTAATGTAAATTTGGTAGGCAAAGATGGAATAAATGCGAAAGCAGAAGAACTGCAAAGGAACAGAATTATGCCAAAAAAATTGTTAAATATTGCTAAATACTTGGGACATATTCGGAATGCAGCTGACCACGGGATAGATCCCGACGTTGGTGATGCTTGGGAAATTCGACATGCGACAGGTTTAGAATACGTTTTTGTTGCATGCTCTTTCATCGCTAGTATGACTCAACGAGAAATAAATGGTCCAATGGAAATCTAACCATTTTGTCCAACAATGGTCTTCTAGCCGACAGCTAATCGTTGCGCCTGAAGAGTCTGTTCGAAAGGACGGCTGTATTGCCCGTCTGTGGGGCGCGAACTGCTGTGCTGTTGACCCGTCCGGTGGTTTGCGACCGAATAGTCCATTGGAGCGGAGCCATGGTCTTGTTCATCCGTAACTACTCTTCCTGTCGTCAAGCTCAGGGCTGCTCGCTTTACGCGTCGTTCGGATACATAAGGCGATGAAATAGGAAAGGAGTGTGGGAATGGAGGGCAATCAAAAAGGTGAACAATCTGGCACATCTGAGCAGAAAAGGCCAAAAGCCAGTCAAAAGGAATTTCCCAGGATGTGCCTGCAAAAGCCCTCTGTATTGCAGAGGCCCTTTGGGCTCACTTTAAAGGACTGTACCGCTGCGAATATGAAGGTGATAGTCTATATACTATGAGGCAACTATAAAGCTCCTGAAAACCTTTAATAAGTTCAGGAGACTATAATTCGCCTTCTTTCAGGGTCTTCGAACTAGTGGATGTAATCCAACAGGCAAGCAGCAGCTTCACTATTTGGGTCGCAACTGATGTGTGCCGTTTGAGTGAACGGTTGTATCGCCTGTCCGAGACGGGCGCGGACCCCTGGCCTTGTCATCCGCAAGCACACCTACTACCGTCAAAGCCAGGGCCCTTCACCTCGTGCTCGTTATGGGCTTGACGTTAATTAAAAGACGGAGGTCAATAATGGCAACGACAGTCTCTTTCATAAATTTCAAAGGCGGAGTCGGTAAAACGACCGTATGCGTTGAAATTGCAGCATCTCTGGTTCACAAATTCAAAGAAAGGGTTTTGGTAGTTGACTTGGATCCTCAGACTAATGCAACATTGTCGCTAATGGACGAGAATGATTGGGAAAAACATTCAGACGCAAAGGGTACCCTTAGAGAGTTGTTTCAGAGTTTCTATGACGGTAGAGATTTTGACATTTCAAACATTCTGGTCAAGACGCCTGTTAAATATCACAATAAACTTGATAGGTTGGACCTGATCCCATCCCACATCGAACTGTTCGGAATGGACCTGAGGTTAGCGACCAAATTTGGTCATGAAAACATCCAAGCGAAGCTATTTCTGCGACAATCTTTGGGGAAGCTGCAGAATGATTACGACTATATTCTGATAGATTGCCCGCCTAATCTTTATCTTGCCACACAGAACGGTCTATTTGCCAGCCAAAAATATGTTATTGTTGCTTTGGCCGAATACCTCTCGACTTTGGGCATTGCTCACATCCAGAGGTCCGTTAACAACTTATTTGCTGATGCCTCCAGAATTTTAGCTAGTTTAGGCACGAGCGGTCATTCGCTAAAAGCGCCAGATTTGGTCGGAATAATATTCAACAGGATAAGATACCAGAGTGGCGGTACATCATCGGAGGAATTCTTCCTGAGGAAGTTTAGAAGCATGTACTCTGGTCTGATCTTCGATACAACCGTACCCCAATCGACTAGGATTGCTGAGCGGCCTCAACAAAAGGTTCCTATCGCTGTTTCAGATTACGCTGCGGATCGAGACTATGAATCAAGAATGGAAAGTCTGGCTGAAGAGTTCTATGACCGCATTACCAAACCAATATCATGAAGGGCTTCGCGTATGAATTCACGTCAAATTAGAAAATTATCCAGTATCGCAGGAAAGCTTGCAGCAATAGCCGATGATTTGAACCATCTAATCGCCGAGCTCCCAGAACAAGAACATAAGCCACCTCGCAAACGAGCCAAGACGAGTGGCGTTGAAGTTAGTGTATCCTCTTTCTTAGATGAAATAAAAGATCTCGGTCGTCAAGGTGCGTCTGAAAGGCTGCAGGGGCTAAAGCAAAAAGATGTGGCCCAATTCTATATTGATCTAGGAGGGGCAAGCAGAGACAAGAAAAAACCAAAAGAGTGGCTGATAGAAAGAATCCTGTGGCAAGTATTTGATTTCCAGTCCGGTCATGACATTCTAAGGGATAAAAAATAGATTTGAGCGCATAGTACTCCAATTCCAGAACCGCCGACCGCTAAACCTGACGGTTAATCAGCACGTTGTACCGATACAAAGAGAAATGAAATGGTGCCGTCAGGAATAACCATGAAGATTATTCTTATGTGAAAACAAAGGATACAAATGAACACTGACCTGTCATTTATTACCAACGAAGAGAATCAAACCCTCAAAGAGCGTTTTCACGTCCTCATTAGAGACACCTCATTCTTTGACTGCCTTGTGGGTTACTTCTATTCCAGCGGATTTCACGCCATTTACAAGTCTTTGGAGAACACAGAAAAGATAAGAATTCTTATTGGAATCAGTACAAGTAGACAGACTTTCGATTTAATGGAAAAGGTCAATAGAAACACACAGCAACCTTTTGATTTCTCGCACGCTGAAACCAAGCAGGAAATTGAGAATCTCGTTATGAAAGAATTGGAGGATTCTGAGGACAATAGGAAAGTGGAAGATGGAGTAAGTAGGTTCATGGAATGGATTAAAAGCGACAAACTGAAAATACGAGCATATCCGTCACAGAATATACACGCCAAACTCTACATTATGACATTCACGGAAGGTGACAGGGATGTTGGGCGTGTTATCACAGGCTCCAGTAATTTCACCCAGGCGGGGTTGGTTGATAATCTTGAATTCAACGTGGAACTGAAAAACAGAAGTGACTATGACTTTGCTAAAAATAAATTTGAGGAATTATGGAATAATGCTGTAGATGTCAGCGAAAAGTATGTTCAGACCATTCAAAATAAGACCTGGTTGAGCCAAAATATCTCACCCTACCGGTTATACCTGAAATTTCTATATGAATATTTCAAGGATGAACTTAGCCAAACAGACGAAGTGTTTATTAAGTACCTCCCGCAAGAGTTCAAAAAGCTTGAATACCAGGAACAGGCGGTTTTAAACGCCAAGAAGATTCTTATGGAGTACGGGGGTGTCTTTATCTCCGATGTAGTAGGCCTTGGTAAAACATATATTTCAGCAATGCTGGCCGGACAACTGGACGGCAGAACACTTGTTATCGCCCCGCCGGTGCTTCTGGAAAAATCCAATCCCGGTTCCTGGACGAATGTGTTTTCAGATTTTCGATTTCCGGCAGATTTTAATTCTATTGGGAAACTTGACGACCTTTTGCAAAGAGGAACCGAAAAATACACCAATATAATCATTGATGAAGCCCACCGTTTCCGAACTGAAACAACAATTTCCTATGAGAAGCTGGCTGAAATCTGCCGTGGCAAAAGGGTTATTCTAGTGACAGCTACGCCCTATAACAATACTCCGAAAGACATCCTGAGCCTACTTAAACTTTTTCAAAAAGCCAAGAAGAGCACCATCCCCAATCTGCCAAATCTGGAAGGATTCTTTAGCGGACTGGACAAGAAGCTGGAGAAACTGGACCGAAAGAAAGACTATGTCGAGTACATAGATACTGTAAAAGAAAACTCACGGGCAATACGAAATAAAGTTCTCAAATATTTAATGGTGCGCCGCACCAGAACTGAAATTGAAAATTATTTCAGTAAAGACATAAGAGAACAAGGCCTCAAATTTCCGGAAGTAAAGAAACCAGAGCCTCTATTCTACGAACTGAATAGTGAAGAAGACAGTATTTTCAATCAAACCATCGACCTGATTGCCCATAAGTTTAGATACGCCCGCTACACGCCCATGCTCTATTATGAAGGAAAAATAGACCAGCTTGAGGAGCAGTCCCAGAGAAATATGGGACGCTTTATGAAAATCCTGCTGGTCAAACGGCTGGAAAGTAGCTTCTTTGCCTTCAGGAATTCCGTTGACCGGTTCCTGCACTCCTACGACATGTTCATAAAAGAGTTTGATAACGGCAATGTGTATGTGAGCAAGAAACATACAAGCAAGATATTTGAACTGCTTGAGAGCGACGATGACGAAGCAGTTCAGCGATTAATAGATGAAGGCAAGGCGGAAAGATACGAGAGCAAAGATTTCAGGAAAGAGTTCAGGAAAGATCTGCAGCATGACCGTGAAATTCTTATGGAGGTCAAAAAGCTCTGGCAGAAGGTCAATCGCGACCCAAAACTGATGAAACTCTTAGATGAATTGTCCAAAACAGAAATCTTGAGACAAAGTCACCTGATAATCTTTACCGAGTCAAAGGAAACCGCCGATTATCTGTCGAAAAACATCAATGACAAATATCCTGAAAGGGTACTTCTCTTTACCGGCGATTCCGGTGAGTCTGTCCGTGATAAGGTGATCGAAAACTTCGACGCCAGAGCCCGTCACAAGAAAGATGATTATCGAATACTTGTCTCTACCGAGGTCCTCTCAGAAGGTGTTAACCTGCACCGCTCCAATGTAGTGATTAACTACGATATCCCCTGGAATCCAACCCGAATGATGCAGAGAGTAGGACGTGTGAACCGTGTTGATACACTCTTTGATGCTATTCATACCTTCAATTTTTTTCCGACCACACAATCCAATAACGAGATAAAGCTCAAAGAAGCGGCAGAAGGGAAAATCAATGCGTTTTTGACCCTGCTCGGTGGTGATGCGGAGCTTCTAACCGAAGGAGAGCCCATAGGCTCACATGAGCTGTTTGACCGATTGATCTCCAAGAAAACTTTGGAGGGTGGAGATGAAGCAGAGGAAAGTGAACTGAAATATCTTCAGGTGATCCGGCATATCCGGGAAAAGGAACCCGACTTGTTTGAAAAAACAAAGCGCCTTCCCAAAAAGGCACGCACAGCAAAGCCAAAAGAAAATACTGCGAAATCGCTTATAACATATTTTAGGCGCGGCAAGGTTCAGAAGTTCTTTGTAGCGAAGGATAAGAAGCAGGCTGAAGAACTTGATTTCATGGCAACGGCTAAACTGCTTGAAAGCAAACCGGATGAAAAGAGGAATAAACTTCCTGAAGAATTCTATGACCTTCTGGAAAAGAACAAAAAGGCCTTTGTTCTTGCCACAACCGAAGAAATGGCAGAACCCCAGAAAAGAAGAGGCCGCGATAGCGCCGTCAGTATCCTCAAGATTCTAAAAGCAACCATGAAAAACACCCAGAAGTTCACCGAAGACCAGGAGCTTTACCTCAAAAAAGTATTCACCCAGCTTGAAGAAGGCGGACTACCCAAACAGACAGCCAAACACACAATAAAAGCATTGAATGCCCTCAAAGATCAACTGATAAATCCGTTTAAGGTGCTGGCAGTACTTCAGAATAATATCCCCATAAGACTTCTGGAAAGCCATTATGCCGAGCGGAGCCCCGCAGTGTTCGGAAAGCGCGAAGTCATACTCTCATTATATCTATTAGGTGAATAAATATGGATAAGCAACAGGCACAGAACATTATCGGAGACACTTTCGAAACGTCTTTTGATAAGGACAGGTTTACCGGATTTATAAAGAACCTTCTTAACAGGATTGATGTCGCTCCTTTTACCTACCGGGGAAACTATATCCCCGATGCATATAAACAATACATAAAAACGCTGGAGCGTATCGGCAAGTTCAGCGACGGGGAAAGCAGTATTGATATTCTTGTCATAACGCTTCAGAAAGAGACATCGCTTGAACGCGCCCGCACCATGCAGCGTAATTTCGTCGCCTGGTATCTCAATGGCAGCCGGGGTGGTGTGATGAAGGACGCGGCTCTTGTTGCGTATGTATCACCCGATAAAGGGGATTGGCGGTTTTCACTGGTCAAGATGGACTATAAGTTTGAACAGTCAAAATCCGGTAGAATGAAGGTGAAAGAAGAGTTCACCCCTGCCCGGCGCTGGTCCTTCCTGGTGGGCAAAAACGAAAGAAGCCACACCGCGCAAAGCCGTCTTGTTAATATTTTGAAAAATGATGAACATGATCCCACTCTGGAAGAAATCGAAAAAGCCTTTGATATTGAAACCGTCACCAAAGAGTTTTTCCTCAAATACCGCGAACTTTTCCTTCGCACCAAAGATGAGCTGGACAAGGTGGTAAACAAAGATCCGAGAATCAAGGCTGATTTTGAGGAAAAAGGCGTTGATACGGTAAACGTTGCCAAGAAACTGCTGGGGCAAATTGTATTTCTCTATTTTTTGCAGAAAAAAGGCTGGTTCGGTGTGGGCCGGGATAATGGCTGGGGCACCGGCTCAAAGCATTTTCTACGGGGACTATTTGAGAAAAAACATGGAGATTATCACAATTTCTTTAACGACATCCTTGAGCCGCTCTTTTATGAAGCTCTGCGCATCGACCGCAGCTACGACGATGATTATTACAGTCGTTTTGACTGCAAAATACCTTTCCTGAACGGAGGGCTTTTTGACCCCATTGGTAATTACGACTGGGTGCACACCGATATTATTATTCCGGACAGACTCTTTTCCAATACTGTAAAAACAAGAGAGGGGGATACCGGCAACGGCATCCTGGATGTCTTTGACCGCTACAATTTCACGGTCAAAGAAGATGAGCCACTGGAAAAGGAAGTGGCCATTGACCCGGAACTCCTGGGCAAGGCGTATGAGAAATTCAATGCTATTCGGCCAGACAATTTCCAGGAATACAAAAAGGCACTGAAGAGCGGGAAAAAAGGGGAAGAGAGCAAATTCAACAAGAGGTTTGGTGTCTACTACACTCCCCGAGAGATTGTCCACTACATGTGCCAGCAGACCCTGATCAGCTATCTACACGGTGAATTCAATGCCGGCCCAGTGGTCTACGAAAGACTCACCGAATCACAGTTGGATATGTATGGCAACAAGGTCAAGGACGACCAACTGGATTTGACCATTACCCATGGATTGAATTCACAGATCTCCAGAGAAGATGTTGAGGTTCTGATACGTTTGGGTGAGCAGGCAGGAGAGAATGATGCAAGGGTAGGAAAAGAAGGCAAGGAGACAAAAACCTACTCTTACAAACTGCCCCAAAGCATTAGGAGGAACGCGGAACTAATCGACGAGAAGTTGGCCAACATAAGAGTCTGCGATCCCGCGGTAGGTTCAGGAGCATTTCCCGTGGGTATGATGCACGAAATCGTCAAGGCCAGAAATGTCTTGTCTACATTTATAGGGGATCGAGGGAGGACCGTGTACGATTTCAAACGCCGGTGCATTGAAGATTCTCTGTACGGAGTGGATATTGACCCAGGTGCAGTAGAGATCGCCAAATTACGTTTGTGGCTCTCGCTCATCGTAGATGAGGAGGATATCAAGAGCATTAAGCCGTTGCCGAATCTCGACTACAAAATCGTCTGTGGTGATTCTCTACTTGGAGTGGAACGAAACCTATTGAACCACCACCTATTTAAGGAATTGGAGGAACAAAAGACCCTCTATTTCAACGAGACCAATCCAGCGAGGAAGGCAGTCCAGAAAAGACAGATCGATGACCTGATTCATCGGATTACGAATGGACATAGGGAGTTTGACTTTGAGGTCTATTTCTCTGAAGTGTTTCACCAGAAAGGTGGCTTCGATGTGGTGATTGCGAATCCGCCTTACATCACTGTTGCATTGGGTAAGAAGCAGAAGTTTTTTACAGATAATGAGATCAAAGTCCTCAAAGATAAATACAGAAATGTCTTTGAATACAAAGGGAACACCTACTCTCTTTTCCTTGCAAGGTCAATTTTCTTACTGGGCAAACATAGCGTTCTTACCTTCATAACACCAAACACGTTACTTTTGAATTCGACGCTTCAAAAGACAAGACAGTTCATACTTGCGAATTGTACCATCGAATTCCTAATAAACATAAAGGACAGGGTTTTTGAGCATGCGGAGACAGCCGGCAACCTAATAACTATATTGAGTAAGGGAGATAACAAAGACCATATGACCGGGGTAAGAGTGGTAGATGAAGTACGTTACTTTGGGGACAAACCGAATTACAACTTAATTGACCAAAGGACTTTCGCTTCAAATGAAGGGCAGAAGTTTTACTTAGATGCCAGGTTGGGTAAATTATTAAAGAAGATTTCGAGTGACAGTATCCCCTTGGGGGATGTAGTAAAATTTTATCAGGGGATTATAACTGGCGATAACAAGAAATTTCTGAATAACGCGAAAATCGACAACAGATACGAAAGAATACTGAGGGGCCGTAACATACATAGATATTATTACTCATTCGGCGATACCTACATTTTGTTTGACGAAGACTTATTGTGGAGCAATACAAACAGAGGATTTTTTCAGACTAGGCCGAAGCTAATAAATCGTCAAACTGGAGATTCTTTGATTGCTGCGTACGACGATAAAGGTTTTTTTGCCCTTGATAGTACACACATCCAGCTTTTGATTAACCAGAAATTTGACTTGAAATTCATTTTGGCTTTATTCAATTCTATGCTTTTCAACTTCTACTATAACCAATTGGTTGAGGAAGAAGGAAGGGTTTTTGCTCAAGTTAAAATAGTCATCCTGAAAACTCTACCGGTCAAGAATGTGGTTCACACTCTACAAAAACCTTTTATCACGCTGGTAGACAAAATCCTCGTCCTCACACAATCCGACGACTATCTTCAAAACCTGGCCAAGCAGGTGGAAGTAAAAGCATATAAGAAGGGGATCGACCATCTCGTTTACAAGCTCTACGATCTCACCCCGGAAGAAATCAAAATCGTGGAAGGGGAAAATGAAAACGCTAATTGAGCAAATGAAAACGCTGGAGGGCGTAGTAAAAGGCGACATAATAAAATATTATGCGTTTGTGGAGTATTAAATGAAAGCGTGGCTTATTACCTGGGAGTGGGCAAATGATGCTGCAGCTGTAGCGGACAGAGTCGTTGGGGTGCTTAATTCTCATTGGGGAGACAGAAGAGTCGCTGATATTGTAGAATTTTTATACTCTAACGCAAGTTCATCAGTTGACGAACTTGCTTACTATGCCAAGAAACCAAGCAACAATCCTTGTCGAGCTGATATAAGAAATGGAGGGATTCATTGTGGTCATAACCCGTTTCTATATGCACGCAAGGTCTCTGATTTGAGAGTTGATACCACCGATGATGGGAGAGAGAAGATAAGCTGAAAGGAACCACCAGTCTACAATCTTGTGAACGGAAAAATTGAAAAGGTTAGAGACTCTTGGCCAGATCAATTTACTCGACGGATTGCAGGCCCCGTCTCACATAAAATAATTTGGGATAGAATAAATTCAAAATTCATCGATGGGTGGGGGCCGGGAGAAATTCCAGAGAAATGCGATTGAGGCGATGGAGTACGTAGTCTTGCATAATCACCGCATTAACTCAACAGTTTGAAGCCTCCGAGTTATGGGGATCGTTAGATGGTCTTGGCTTTGTTGTCCAAACTAGCATCAAAGTGTTGCTCACAGACTCACGAGGTACCAAACTATGAATGTGATTAAGTTTCTGCGCTACCCCGGTGGCAAAAGACGGATGTTAGGATTTCTCCAAGAGCATCTTCCTACAGCAGCAAGCTTACGGCGACGGTATGTCGAACCTTTTGTGGGAGGAGGCGCAGTTTTCTTTAAGCTCAATCCTGAGCGAGCGCTGCTTTCAGATATTAATCCAGATCTGATCGATTTGTATCGTGGCATACAACATTCTCCTGAAGAGGTATGGAACCGCTATTGTGCGTTTGGCTCGGGCAAAGCCGAGTATCGGAGAATTCGTGATGCTGATCCACCTGAATTCTTTGTTGATCGTGCTGCGCGCGTGCTTTTTCTCAACCGCACTTGCTTTAAGGGTATGTGGCGGCACAATCAGGAAGGCAAATTCAACGTTGGGTATGGAGGACAGGATCGGCGATGGGTGATAAGTCTGGATGACCTAGTGGGTGTTGCACGCACATTACGCGGGGTTGAACTCCGCTGCTGTGACTTCGAGGAGGCTATAGCAGACTGCAAGTCTGGCGATTTTGTTTTTGCCGATCCGCCCTATCGACCAGGAGAAATAGAATTGACTAACGATCATTACATCGGCGGACGTTTTTCGTTTGAGCATCATCGCCGACTAGCCTCTGTTCTACGAGACGCGAAGAAACGAGGGATCATGTGGGCTCTGACCACATCTGGGCATCCTGACATCGTTGAGTTATTTGCTGACAGCTCAGTCATCAAGACCCCACGGGGGACAGGGCGCAGACCTGGCATTACCGTAGCTAACTCTGGCGAGGTATTGATCACTAGCTATTACATAAGAAAGGAGCGAGTGCAATGAAGCAGTTCTTTGATCAAGCGGCTCAACAGAACCATCCATTACGCATACTCAAGGATTTTCTGGATGACGAAGCGGCCAACGAGACTGCAAAGAGATACGCAGATTTGCGTTTTGTTGGGTATGTTCTCGACATTAACTTCGACACGGTCACGATTATCACCTCTGACCCGTTCAAGATGGCTGTAGGCGGAGTGCCCCGCAATTCTCTGCTGATTATGACACCCGCCGTGCAAGAAGCAGTGGTGACACCACATTTTATCCTATTGCGTGTATTGGATACCGCTCCCACTCCTTTAACCAGGGAAACGCAGCAAACGTACTTCGAACTCCAAAAGAAATCTATGCCGGAACTTGATATATTCACGCAGTCAGAGCTACAGTGGGGTGCTTTGAACACTGCTGTATTGGGAATGTTCTATCCTGATCCCGACCGGCAGGATGCAGTCGAGTTCTCGGGTGATATAAACAACTTCGTTAGCGCACACAAGTATCGAGTATATGCGCCGGATAAAGCCTTACTAGACCTAGTGGTTAATACCTTGGTGCCAGCAGAGAACAGATTCGAGATTGGCAGATTACGATTGACCGAGTGTCGTTTATCACTCCCTAACAGACCATGGCCCAATGTAGGTGTTTATGTGTCCACGCGTGACTTCCTAGGTGCGCGTACAGCTATGTTCGGCAAAACACGCCTGGGAAAAAGTAACGTGGTCAAATTGATAGCGCAGAGCCTTATTGAGACAACCAGGGACACCGGACACGTAGGCCAGTTGATTTTCGACATCAACGGCGAATATGCCAACGATAACCCACAGGATAATAGCAGGTCATTGCGTAGCGCTTATCCTGAGCAGTGCACCGTGTATGCCCTGACGGCCAAAGAAACAACACCCTCGAGGCCCTTGAAATTGAACTTCTACGAGCAGCCGGATAGTGCGCATCGGATAATCGGTAGCCTTCTCACTCAGGATGGTAAAGACAATTCCAACTACATACGTAGCTTTATAAGTGTCGATTTACCATCATTGGAGGAAGTTGCGAAGCTACTACCAGGAAGCGAACAGGGAAGAGCTTTGCGCAAGATTCAAGCGTTTTGGGCTATCCTGAAAAAAGCGGGATACCCGGTCAACGAACCACGCCTTAAATCTGTAGCACCACCCGGCAAGCCAGCCAGCAAACTGAATCCGGGGTTTGCCGTCACCCTAAGAGATGCTGCATATATATTCAGCAACATAGCACCTTCGCCAGCACCACCTACTACACTCTCTGAGTTGGCCAGGGAATTTGAGGTCATAAACCGCTTTCGAAGAGACCACCGACATGATCAGAACTTAACCACGGGTAGTGGTAATTCCCTATTTGACTCTGACGACGAGGCGCTCCTCGAGTTTCTGGAACCTCCGCCCGGACGGAGTGGCACTTCCCTGATCCAACCATACAGGATGTACAATGACCCGAGTGCGGGCAACTTCGTGAATGAAGTCCTGAAGCTCTTGGATTCAGGTCAGACAGTGATTCTGGACCTGGGGAACGCCCACCCGATAGTAATGGGCTACTTCTCTGACTTACTCTCAAAGGCAGTTTTTGCGCATCAACTTGACAAGTTCAGCAACAACCGGTTAGGCGATCACTACGCTCAGCTTTATTTCGAAGAAGCGCACAACCTGTTCCCAAGCAAAGAAGATGTGACTACTATCTATAGTCGTTTTGGAAAGGAAGGGGCTAAGTATCACATAGGAATGGTGTATTCAACTCAATCGCCGACGACAATCAGCAAAGATTTACTAGCACAAACGGAAAACTTTTTTGTTGCACATATGTCGTCCCAGGATGAGGTCAATGGTCTTGCTAGAATGAATGTCGCCTATGAGAGTATGAAAGATGATATACTTTGTGCAAAGACGCCTGGCTACATTCGAATGCTGACGCGTTCACACCGGTTTGTGGTTTCAGTCCAGGCTCACAAATTCGAGCCAGAGATCGCAGCAGTCTCCAGTGCGAAACTATAGCTGCTATAAGGAGGAAGACATGCCCTACAGTACCAGTAATAGACTGCCTGGCGAGCGGGCAAGCAGACTTGGTCATCTGGAAGTGCTGCGCAGCCCCTTGGTGCAACAGCTAGTCCAGAGCTTCGAACAACCTGACATATCGGTGGCCACTGATAGCATTGATTGGCAACCTATGCCGTTACACGGGCAACCGCTTGACTTGGTTTTCGGTGTTGATGGTTCTATTCAGGTGATTCAAGACGAGCGGCCGCCTCATAAAGCACTGGCATTTGTGAAGACAGCCCTTATGCGAATTGACCAGGTAGCACTAGGCCGTATTGACAAAGAAACCCCACATCCATTTGCTTTGCGCGATCTTATGTCTGACTCAGCTTTGTATCATGCAACCGTCTTTCCGCTTCGTCATGTGCAAGTACCGGGGATTTCCGTCTATGACGCAGTCCGACAAACGGTTTTCGAGTCAGTGCAAGACAACTCACTTGACAGAGAACCAATGGAGACGCTTAAGTGGCTAGCCTATGAGAAGTGGTCGTCTGCCAAAAAGCAATTACGCAAGTTCCAATGCCCGCATTGTCAGAGCGACCAAGCAACTCTTCCCTATGACGCTGACCTAGGTACCTGCCCACGTTGTGGCGAACAGCTTTTCATTACCGACATGCTTGGTTTTCATCTGGACATGGTTAAGGAAGCAGCGTCCGATAGTGTTGCCACAGCATATATGAACATCCACGAGACGCTGTTGCTATTTACCGGCATTCGACATTTTTGGGAAACCAATCCAGAGATTCTGAAACGTTGTCTATTCGTCAAGGATGGTCCCCTGCAAATCAGGGCACAGTATTCCAAACTGGTGAATCCTATCCGCCGTTTTCTCATTTACGCCTTACGCAAAGGTGTGCCAGTTTCCATAGTGGGGCAAGAAAAAACTGGCTCCTTTGTCGAACATCTGAATTTGATCAGCAGAGACGCGCCCAATGGGCATTTCTTCATCCCAAATCATACCTATATCTGTGAACAGATTCAGCACCGTCCTCCTAGTGGCGCGTCATATGGCCGTGACACAAACTATGGGGCAAAGATCTTCTTGACCCTGGATGAGCGGTATCATTTTGTCTTGACCATCCCGGTGAGTACAGATATGGATTCTTTCATCCAGGCACCTAACCCAATAAGTGTAATTGGCTTGGACAGGATTCTGAGTACATTACCCCAGCTTCTGAGTAGTCGTTACGAGAACGCTTTGTTGCCAGTTGAGCTAGCTCATTCAATCGCGTCTTTGTCAACTTACCCCTCAGCACAAGTGTTGAAGCTGTTTGCAGAAGCGGCTATAAAGAAGCTTACACCATAGGTGTATCATTGAAAACGGGTTAGGCCATCTGAATAGGGTGTTAGACTACATAGAATAATGAATGAGATGATCAAATAGTAGGGAACATCGGCCTTTATTGCATGTGCTATCGCCTGTCTCTCGTTTCATAGGGATTCAAGTTAAAGCACTGAACAAAAGTAATCCTGTATCCCTTGGGACTAATCTGGAAAAAACTATGGGCGATTTCTGGATCATTGTGAATGATGTTATAGGTATACCCAATGCATTTATCATAAGGCCATGTGAAGTCAAAGACAGGGCACATAGAGGGGAAAAAGATGGGCGTATTTCATATTGGCTTCAACCTTTCTCATATGATACTGAGGAATTTAGAGAGGCCTGGAATAGAATCGGTCATGGTAAGGATATGGTCTAACAAATTCACCCAAGTGGGCGCCGATCGGTTGGCGTCACTTAATTCAGATGTTGGGTATCGCCATTTTCTTGTGAGGGACTTATGAGTAAGAAAGAGTCAGGCAAAGACCAAGGCACGGCCAAGTATCAACCCGCCGAACCTGTACCAGGAGACGTTGTGCACATGATAGCCAGGGCGGGAATCTCATCGATTCCTCTTGTCGGCGGTGCCGGCGCTGAGCTGTTCTCTGCAATAGTCCAACCTCCTCTCGAACTCAGGCGCAAGGAGTGGATGAAGCAAGTCGGGGACGCCTTGCGCTCGCTCGAGGACAATCACGGAATTGACCTCGAGGAACTCAGGGGGAATGACGTATTCCTTGATTGTGTACTCACCGCCAGCCAAATTGCCATGAGAACTAGCCAGGAGGGGAAAAGGTGCGCCCTCCGTAATGCGATTCTTAATTCTGCGTTACCCCATCCTCCCGAGGAGTCACGTCAGCAGTTCTTTCTATACCTCATTGATACTTTCACCGTGTGGCACCTTCGCCTGATGAAGCTGTTCCAGGATCCCCTAAAATGGGCAAAGCTCCATAATCATCAGTTCCCCAATCTTTACATCGGAGGGCTTTCTTCTATTCTGGAGAGCGCATATCCTGAACTGTGTAATCAGCGTTCCTTCTACGACCAGGTTTGGCAAGATGTAAACACGCATGGTCTAACTAGGACCCCCGGTCTCCATACGACGATGACCACGCAAGGATGTATGGCAAGGAGACTTTCCGAGCTGGGAGAGGAATTCATGCATTTCATCGAGGAATCTCAGATCAGGGTAGGCGATGTCTAATAACATGTTATATGCCTGATTTGTTAATTCATTATTCTTTAATAATTTGAGTTAATGATGGATGAAAAGCATATTGTTGAAATGCTGAGGACCGAAGGTGACTATCTCTATCATAGAGAAGGTCAAGAATTGGAATTCAAGGAGCAGTTCAACTTTTCCGGTTTAGGAGACTACTTTCGTGATTTTGTTGGATTTGCGAATAATAGAGGTGGTTACATAATATTTGGTGTCAAGGATTCTCCTCGGATACCAATTGGTTTGAGCTCCAATTCGTTGGCTCAATTCGATAGAATTGAGCCTGCAAGAATTACAGGTTTCCTAATTGACATATTTTCATCAGATATTCGATGGGAACAAGCCGTTATTGATCATAATGGTAAGAATTTCGGTGTTTTCTATATTCATGAAGCTCAAATCAAACCAGTAATTGCAAAAAAGGATGAAGGCAAGAATCAAGTAATAAGAAATGGCGAAGTCTATTATAGATATGGTGGCAGAACGCAGAAAATCCAGTATGCAGAACTCGAGAATATAATTGTACGAAGGGTTGAGCAAAATAATACCCAATGGTTAAATCTAATGTCTAAAATTGGCAGAGCAGGTCCACAAAACGCTGCTATCTTGGATACCGAAAAATCGTTAATCGAAATAGACCAATCGAAAATTCTAGTACTGGATCAAAATTTAGCAAATAAGTTGAAATTCATAAAAGAGGGTCGATTTGCAGAGAAAAAGGGAGGAGCTACTCTTAAGCTTACTGGTGATGTTGTGCCTGTTGATATGGTAGAAGTGGTTAAGAAAATTAAAGAAAATTTGCTAAAGGAATATCCACTTTCTGCGATGGAACTTGCAAATGAAATTAAGAAGCGCCTTTCACAAGTGAGTAATCAAAATGTTTGGGTTGCGATAAAGGAAAACCAACTTAAAAGCAACACAGATTATTCTGCTTACAACTTCAGGAATAAGAGACAAGAAGATGAATATAAAGAAACTGGTGTGATTCCTTCTGCAACTCCTAGCATTTACAATTATAAGGCTATAGATTTCATTATTAATGTATTAAAAACTGATCTCGAAAAAGTAAAATGAGGCACATCAGGTATTATCACACGGAGCCAAAACGCTTGCGGTTTGGCATCCAGTAAATTCAAATGTTATATGAAAAATAGTAAAATGAAATCAAGATGTGACCATAGAAACTTAAAAAGGGTAGAAATCAAAATGGTAAGAATATCGCTGTCAGCTGCCGGGACTCGTAAAAGCATGTGCCCGCTTAACTCTGCTACAGAGGAGATAAAACCGTTTTCACTTTGCCCTGTTCTCCTCGAACGATTTCTGTATCAAAGCCTTAGCATTTTGGAATCTCTCCAGATTATCGATTCCCAGCTCAACATTACCCACTCCCCAGTGGCCAATGTTTGAAACATCACGGGCGTATTCAGGAGGACTCTCTAAGTCAGAGTATTTCAGCTTTAACCAAACACGCAGCCCATTCTTCTGAACGTGAACAGAGCAGAAGATGTTCTTGCCATGACTATACTTTACATACTTAGCAAGATACTTTCTGTGAACATTGGTTGGGTCAAATTCTCTACAGAACTTGTCAATTGTTCGAAATAGCTCCACAACCTCTCGAGGTTTCCCCTTTAGGTGATGCTCCTCACCATATTCCTTGGCTTTCACTCTTGTTTCATCAAGAACCACGGGTTGACCGGTAAATCCAGAAGTTGCGGATACCTCAATTTCTGATGTTTGAGCCCAGAGTCTTTTGAGGGCGTCTTTTACCTGCGTTGGTTTGATACTATCATCTCTAGTCTTTGAGCGTATGAGCTTGATTAGTGTGCGGGGAGGTTCCATGAAGAGTTTGTCCAAAGCCTTTCTTATTTTTCCTGTGGTAAAGATTTGTTCGCCAAGCTCGTCAAGTAAACCCTTAGCCATTGCCTCACGTGAGAAACGGGCAAATCGCTCTGTAACCTGTTGGATGGACATGTCCTGGGTTTCTTTTGGATCGAGAGAAATTTCAAAAAGCAACTTATCAGGGGCCTCTGCCTTTTCTGTACTATGATAGATCTTATATGTAACACCATTGGTAAGAATACACCATTCAATACCGGCATTAGCAGCATAACCGACTACTTGGGTGATTGATTTCACATCTGTCAGTGGGTCATTCAATGGTTTTGCCTCTATGAATAGAACAGGTTTACGGTTTATTTTGGGTGCGTAGTCAACTGACTTTCCATCTATGGTGGGATACTCAAGTTCTACTTCGTCTGGATCTCTTATCTCCCAGCCAAGGACCTGCAGCAATGGGTCTATGAATATTGTCCTTGTTGGATACTCCTTGAGGCTGTGCTTCCGGTGCCTGTCCAGTTTAATCCTAAGGTCTTCAATGCATGAGATTATAGCGTCCATCCTTGCCTCCTAAAGATTTCCGAAGTGGTACGAAAAACGACAATCGTTATTTGGCGTCAGTGATAATGAAGATCCTTGCTTGGAAAAAGGACCAATGTACTGTCGCAATCTACTGAACCGGAAAGGGGATCCACGTTGGTCTTTCTAACCGTCTTGTTGCTTGTTTCTTTGCGTTCTTTTCTTTAGGTTATTATTTAATGATCTCAGATAATTCAAGACTATAATTTTCTTCTTAGAATTCTTTTCGGCCAGGAGTTTTTGGAAGGCTTTCTTTAGGGTAGGGTCAATGCCGGACGCGAGTTTTCTCTTGCCACCTCTAATTAGGTAGTCTGCGGTAACGCCGAGTATGCCGGACAATCTGTCTATCAAATCAGCTCGGGGGAGAATTCTGCCCTTTTCGATCTGACCCAGGTACTGGGGGCTGATCTCACATAGTCCGGCAAGTTGTCTTTGTGAGTATCCCAGTTCTTCACGCTCAAACCTTATTCTGTCCCCAATTTCCATTTCTTTATCTTTCTGTTGTTATATAAACACTTGACATTTGTTTATATTAGTATAAAATAACACTGACATAAATAGAAAGTAAAATGACTCTTTCAAGAGAATCAAATGAAACTGATACTACCTTACAAAAGAATACGAATTTGTCAAACGAAAGGAGGAAACGATGAGTGCCAGACTGATGAGTGTCAAGGAGCTGTCGGGGGTACTGGGTTTGAGTGTTAACACACTCTACTGTTGGGTAAGCCAGAGGAGAATTCCCTACGTGAAGTGCGGGAGACTCACGAGGTTTAGCCTGAGTGAAATACAGCGCTGGCTTGAGGATAACAGCTTCAAGGAAGATAAGTGGTACTGATTGAGGACGTGAGATTCTCCTGATGTTGGAGTAGCAAGAGAGGGGTAGATGGGAGTCTTCAAGAAGAATGGACACTGGTACATCGACTACTATGCCAACGGCCGAAGGAAACGAGAGAAGGTTGGTCCCAACAAAAGACAGGCCGAGTTGGTCCTCAAGAAACGGAAGGTACAGGTTGCCGAGGGGAAGTTCTTCGATATTAGGAAGACTCCCAGAGTGATCTTCAAGGATATGGCCCAGATCTATTTGGAAACGTATGCCAAACCGAATAAGCGATCCTGGGCCCGGGATGAGACATGCATTAAGAATCTCAGTCCTTATTTTGCCCACAAATATCTGCATGAGATTACACCCCTGGATATAGAGAACTACAAAAAGGAGCGGGTAGGGCAGGTTACTTCTCGGACCGTTAACATTGAAGTGAAGTTTCTCAAAGCTTTGTACAACAAAGCAATTAGTTGGGGGAAAGCCGACAGGAATCCAGTGAATGAGGTCAAGCTGTTTCAGGAAGACAGTGGCCGGGTGCGTTATTTGGAGAAAGATGAAATCAGTCGATTAGTAAGAACGTGCCCGGACCATTTGAGACCAATAGTTATTACTGCACTGAATACAGGAATGCGCAAGCGAGAGATTCTGAACTTGAAATGGGATGATATTGACTTAGGGCAGAAAACGATATATATTATAAGAGCTAAGGGGGGACATAGGCGAGAAGTCCCCATAAATAGTGTTCTTTATCAAACTTTGTTTCTTCTCCGAGAAAAAACAGGGGACAGTTACGCTTTCGGTAATCGTAAGGGACGGCCTTACGGGGACATCACCAAGAGCTTCAAGTCAGCCCTGAAGCGAGCTGGAATCAAGAACTTCAGGTTCCACGATTTGCGGCATACTTTCGCTTCGCATTTGGTGATGTCGGGGGCGGATTTGAAGACAGTACAGGAGCTCTTGGGTCACCGATCGATTACCATGACCTTACGGTATGCTCATCTCTCACCAGGTCATAAGCGGCGGGTAGTGGAGAGATTGTGCAGTGGAATGGACACTATTTGGACACTGGAAGAAAAACCAGTAAGAACTGAAGAACTGTAAGTAATTGATAATAAGGCATTAGCGGGGGTAGCTCAGTTGGTAGAGCTTCGGCCTTCCAAGCCGATTGTCGCGGGTTCGAATCCCGTTCCCCGCTCCATATGGTGGGCGTAGCTCAGTTGGTTAGAGCACTGGACTGTGGCTCCAGATGTCGGGGGTTCGAATCCCCTCGCTCACCCCAGCCAGGGGCTGTTAGCTCAATTTGGCAGAGCAACGGACTCTTAATCCGTAGGTTACAGGTTCGATTCCTGTACAGCCCACCAGTTTTTCCCTCCCAATCGGCATTTTGCATTTTTTATCAGTCCCATTGTTCCCATTACTTATCACGGTTTTGTGCAAGTTATAGTCACAATATGGTCACAAAATCTGGCCACTCCATGGCATCGTCTTGACCGGTAATATGAGGTGGAGAGAGAATACGAGTCACTTCGAAAAGTGGAGAGAAATCAGTTGCTGGGATAATCCCGGTTTTTTATATAGATGCGCCATGGAAATATTTTACCAACCGGTATCTCTTTTTGAGGGATAATTCGTAAAAGTTCGTGTCCGCTAACCTCGTAACAGATGGTGCTACTTGACATATGTAATAAAAACGCTTCTTAAGATAGTTCAATAATCGGGAACAAGAGTATTCCTGCCACCAGCAGTAGATTCAAGAAAGTCAAGATTCGGGGAGGCAAGCATACTATCCTGATTAAGAGAAGCGATAAACTAAAAGAGGGTCAGATCCGAGGCCTTTTCAGAGACATCAATAAGAAAACTTTAGCATTAGCGGACCTTAAGGAGAAACTTGCCTCCCCCAAGGCGAAGAGAAGAAATAGAGACAGGTTAGAAAGGCAAATAACCAGGCTCCTTTCCGGCCAATTTATCAAGAAGGTAATCAGGGTCACCATACATGAGAATCAAGGAAGGAGAAGTGGATTTGACATAGACTACCAGATTGATGAGAGAAAGAAGGAGAGGATCATTGAGGATATCTTCGGAAAGAAGCTTCTCTTCACCAACCGAGGAGAGTGGACTGATGCCGAAATCATGGAAGCCTATCACGGACAAGGAAGGATTGAGAAGCTGTTCCGGCACCTCAAGAATCCGTATTATCTGGCGGTAAGACCTCAGTTTCACTGGACCGATCAGAAGATAAAGGTGCATACTTTTATCTGTCTATTGGGACTATTATTAGCTGAGGGATTAAGGAAAAGAATCTTTGATGCCGGGATGAAGATGAGTCTGGAGGATATTCTCTATCATTTAGAAAACATAAGAGAGTCAACCACCATATTCTTCACCGGAAAAAGAGGCCGACCCCGGGTTGCTCTCCAACTTGAAGAGATGGATGAGACTGAGAAAAAGCTATTTGACATAGTAGAAAAAATCACCGTTTAGTATATACACAAAAATCTTCTGGAACCTAATACAGTTCAAAGTTTCCAAATTTAGCGTAGTAAACTTTCGCCAGATAATTGGTATCCAGGGTGGTGATTGAATATTACACAGCGAAGGAGTAATGATATTATGAATGAGAAACTTACTAGGATCAATCCACAAGAGATGGGAGCTTACGTAAAACTCAAAATGCTCTCCGAGAATCCGTTTGACCTGACTGCTCCAAACGCTCTGTCCCCCAAAAGGATGAGGGCGATGAAATCGTCTGCAGTTTGCTTTGATTTTCTGTATGCCACCCAGCAGATTACAGATGAAACATTAACAATACTCCAGCAGTTGGCTGATGAAACTCACGCGGTAGACCAGTATATCATGATGATGAGTGGCGAAATAATGAATCATATCAAAGGTTATGAATCCGAGAATCGGCAAGTTCTACATACAGCTAGTCGCAATGTCTTTGACGATTTGCCATGTAAATACGATAGTAGACAAGCAGATGCTGTCAAAGAAGCCAAAGTCCAACTGGAGAAATTGAAGAAATTTCTTGATGGACTTCACAACGGAATAATCAAGAATGAGCAAGGGGAATCCTTTACCGATATGATCCAGATTGGCATTGGCGGTTCGGATTTGGGTCCACGAGCTCTGTATCTTGCTTTGCAGGATCATGGGTATAATGAGGGTAGGGTGCATTTCGTATCAAACGTCGACCCTGACGACACGGCTAGGGTTCTCAAAGAGCTTAATCTTTTCAGAACTCTCGTCATCGTCGTTTCAAAAAGTGGCGCCACCTTGGAAACCTTAACAAATGAAAAGCTCGTCGCGGATAGATTTGCCAAAGCTGGCCTGGATCTCAAGAAACATTTCATCGCCGTTACCGGAGAAAATAGCCCTATGGACAACCCAGAAAAATATCTTTGCACTTTCCACATGTATGATTACATCGGCGGCCGTTTTAGTGCCACATCCATGGTGGGTGGCGTTGCCCTTGGATTTGGACTTGGTTATGGCTGTTTTATGGAAATTCTACGTGGGGCCCGGGCAATGGACTTGAATGCGTTAGAAAGAAGTGTTCACGAGAACATTGCGTTACTAAACGCGCTTCTGGGCATTTGGAATCGCAATTTTCTGAACTATGATACGCTGGCGATTTTGCCCTATAGCCAGGCGCTGACCCGTTTTGTAGCGCACTTACAACAACTCGATATGGAAAGTAACGGGAAACGTATCAACCGACAGGGAGAAGTTATTGAATATGCGACCGGTCCTGTAGTCTGGGGAGAACCCGGAACCAATGGACAGCATGCTTTTTATCAGTTAATTCACCAAAGTAACATCATCATTCCCATTGAATTCATTGGTTTCCGTCAAAGCCACCTAGGTATCGATCTTAGACTCAACGGAACCACTTCACAAGAGAAGCTCCTTGCGAACCTCCTTGCTCAATCCACAGCGCTTGCCACAGGGAAGGACGATGATAACCCCAACAAAGTGTTTCCGGGAAATCGTCCAAGCTCTATACTCATGGCCGATAAGTTGACAGCTTTCTCCATGGGAGCGCTTTTGGCATATTACGAAAACAAAGTTGCATTTCAAGGATTCATCTGGAATATTAATTCCTTTGACCAAGAGGGTGTACAGTTCGGGAAACGATTGGCAAATCAATTTATTGATCATTTCAAGGCAAAAGCTGCGGATGCAGACTATTCGGGTGCTGAAAAAGATCCCGCCGGATGGGCAATGATGAAAAGTGCCAGTCTCTGATTTCTAAAATGAAAAGGGTTATCATGAGAAGGAATCCGGATTCCTAATTGCAACCAAAATAATGGAAGCTCAACTTAAATCTGTTTCAGAGAAAAGGTTAGACCCTCTAGGAAAGCGGAGTCAAGTCCTTTTTTTTCTGTACATTGTCACCTTCTTGTTACTACACAAAAAGACGTCATTTATCAAAAACCTCCGAGTGAAAATCCGCATTTTATCAGCATTCCATCCTGTAAAGAGACGTGATCTTCCCGTTTCCTTATGGGACTTTTCGGCCGAATGTGCGGTTGCAGAAATTGTCCTATTAACTGTGTGAGAGAGTTTACCTCTTCTTATGAGACCGTTCTTGGCACCCGCTCGTCTTCCGTTAGGCTAGGGTTATTCGGGAAACAGACTACCTAAAGAGGAGGAGAAAGTGAACAAGCAAGAATTAGTAGCAGAAGTAGCTGGCCAGACAGGACTAGAAAAGAAGGCATCCAGGAAAGCAATTGATGCTGTCATTTTGGCAATAGCTGACTGCCTGGCCAGAGGAGAAAAACTCACCTTAGTAGACTTTGGCACTTTTCAGGTGATGGAGAGAAAAGAAAGAAATGGGAGGAATCCCCAGACAGGAGAAGCATTAAGTATTCCGGCCAAGAAAGTACCCAGTTTTAAACCCGGGAAGAACCTAAGGGGGAAAGTTCAGTAAAGACCGATGAGTAGATGGGGTCGGGAGGATAACAGGTTCTGGGGAGAGTCACTCTCTCCGCCAGAGGTGACGGGACAAATGGAGGTGAATCAAATGGTATCGAACATTCACTGGTTGGGTCATTCCAGTTTCCGCATCGAAGGCAATGGACTGGTGATCTACATTGACCCCTGGAAGATAGAAGATGGTGCCAAGGCTGATCTGATTTTAATTACCCACGACCATCGTGATCACTGCTCCCCGGTGGATGTGGCCCAGGTTCAGAAGGAAGATTCAGTGATCGTGACGGTGACGGCTGCAGCGGCCAATCTTTCTGGCCAAATAGAAGTCGTGAAGCCCGGCGATGAACTTACCGTAAGAGGTGTACCCATCAGCGTGGTGCCAGCTTATAACATCAACAAATTTCGCAGCCCCGGAGTACCCTTCCATCCTAAGGAGTCCGGTTATGTGGGATTCATTCTTACTGTCGAAGGGCACCGTATCTATCATGCCGGTGATACGGACTTTATTCCGGAGATGGGCACCCTGGATGTTGATATTGCGCTCCTACCAGTGAGCGGCACCTACGTGATGACCGCCGACAAGGCGGCAGAAGCAGTCGCAGCCATCAAGCCTCAAGTAGCCATTCCCATGCACATAGGCAGAGGTGTTGGCTCCCTGTCCGATGCCGAGTACTTCAAGGAGAAAGCGTCGGTGGCGGTTGAGATCCTTGCCATAGAGAAATAGGACCGTGCAGGCTTAAAGGAGGCGGCGGCAGACAGAAGATTTGATTTCATTCCACAAGGACTGTTGGTTAAGGTCTTATCCTGATCGGTAGGAAAAACCCCAGAGACGCACTTCGGGATGACCTCGAAGATCTCGATAAAACTGAATTCTCTCTGTCAAGAGATTTTTATCAAGCCAGTTGTGGGATAGACGGTTTTTCAGGGACTTACATCCTTGTGACATGCTCTTCATGTTCTCGGGGAGTCCGAAATCAACGGACAACAAGAAAACTCTTTCACACACGGCATTCACGACGTGGTGGTACGCGGCTGCATGTCTACCAATCATGCTTATGTTGGGCTCGCAATATGACATGTGGCTTTGAGCTCCTAGAGCCGCTTGGGAGGATTTGACCTTCGTTTGTCTACTTTTAGCTATCTCTCAGATGGAATTCTGCTCAATCTCGCTTCCAAACCATTCTCCTCTTCTCAAGAATCTTGCCAGGAACCGCATTGGAACATTCTGAGTTGATGAGCTACCCCCCTGGACCACTGAGAGGAGAAAGGAGTTTCTCAGACTTCCTTTGCTGATGAAATTACAGATTCTGTGTTGATCTGCCAACCATCGGCCTCTAAACCACTCTCTTTGGGAGATTTGACTAGGTTTGTCCACCCGCCGGCATGGATTGCATATCCTTAAAGCCACATTGATCTTGAAGGGAACAAACCACATCAGTACCCAGCCTGCGATGAAGCCTATCCAAAAAACGAGCGTCCATCCTCTACCCGTGGGAGCACCCATCCTGTTAGCTCTGAGGGCTCCATAGAGAATCCAGCTGACAACGAAACTCAGCAGATGCACAAATAAAAGCCGAAGATACCATGCTTTTTCCATTGATATTAGTCATCTCCTTTGATGAGTTTTTCCGGGACAGATCTGTTGCTTTGCTCCCTCTTCATCTTTTTTCTAGCCAAACCCCAGCCCTTGTCCGTTTCATCATTAAGCTCACATTCCCAGAAATTTCAGCAATCCGTGAACAAGAAAAGCTGGCCAGACAATCGCTTTTAAAAAGCCCAGAACTCCCATCCAAAAACCTGTAGCATGAGATATGTAGTATACTGCTGCACCAACAACACCCAATCCGTACACGGCACCGGCTGGACCGCCAGAACGCATATCATGCTTGAGATTCTCTTTCCTCATTGTTTTTCACCCCTTATCAGTTAATGTAGTCTTGATGATTCTCTACAAAGCATCTTTTGCCTTTTGCGGTAACTCGAAAACGTTCTTTTTGCAGTAATTCTTTATGCGCTGCTACCCCACTAGGATATTTTTCATTCAAAAAGCCCTCCGATTTCAAAGTTCGCCAATAGGGAATGCTCAAATCCTTACCTTTCTTTGTTACTTCCTCAACTGCATTGGCAATGGTCATAATAAAGATTCCAGTGGTCAGAGTGCAGCAACCTTTCACCTTGTGTTTTCTGGCAATCCGCCTGCAAATCTCAACAATAGTGATCAGTTTTCCCTCCGGAATGCCTTTCATTGTCTTCATTATTTCACCGGGATTGACAAGAACAATCTTTTCTCCTGGTTTGACACCCATTTTATGCAGGGCATTATAACAGGGAATCCTTATATATTTCCCTTTATGACCTTGAGAATCTTTGCTTCGGCATACATCGGACCATCTGCAGCCGTTGCAGTATAATCTGTCGAGATAACTTCCACCACCGCGATAACGTCTGCTCTCTCGATGAGGTTGTCCAACACGCTGGTCTTTCCGTATGTCGGGATAGCCGCTGCAAACAAAGCTACGGTGAGGAATACGGCTGCGATAACTGGGGGCACAGGTTTTCCCATAAGAGCTTACCTCCTAGTTCTTCTGCCACAAGAATACAGGCTTTGAAGCATCTTCAAAGAACAGTTCCCTCTTTCCGGTATCTAAGTTGTACAGATATATGTTGTTTCCCTGCCCAAAGATTATCTTCCTATTCTCAATCCAGCCAAAATCTATTCCCCGAACTCCATGAATATTGCTTGGATCTTGAATTTCTAATATTAGCGCCTTGGGTGAAAAAAACATCCCAATATGCCGATCATCAGGAGACCACGAAAGTTGACTTACCCCTCCAGTCTTTGCCTTGGCCGGTCCTCGATACAGTTTCGTCAAAGAACCATCTTTGATCCGGTAGATCCATAGGTTATCAAAGCCCTGTTTCTCCACATACTCTACCTCCACAAAGGCAACATTTCTGGTATCAGAAGATATTCTAGGCTCCAATATGCTTCTCTTGGATAGGAGAATTCTGTCATCATTCGACCTTAGGTCAACTAAGTGAAGATCTTCCTTGAATTCCTCTCCAACCCCTGAGTAATCCACATAGGCCATAAGCAACCCATCTTTGTGAAAGTCAGCATTGAGCAAGATGCTTCCTTCCCGGTAGTCTATTTCTCCCTCAATTCCTTCTTGCGCATCGTATTCAAAAAAGCCCCATACATCAAAACCGGAAGCCCCATAGAATAGTAGTTTGTCTTCAGCTGACCATTTGGCAGGATATATCCAATTGCCCTCCGGTGGCATTATTTCTTTCAATACCTTCCGACCTTTAAGTTCCATAATTACAATTGAGCATACTGCTCTTTGAGCTATCTTCTCTCCTTCTTCCCACCATCCCGGCTCATCAACATATTTGATAATCTCAGAATAACAAAGGTACTTTAGAGTGGGGGAGAATAGGAAATCCTCGATTTTTCCCGTGGTCTTGGTTATCTGCTTAATTCCCCGACCGCCTTTATCCGAAATCCAGATTTCTCCCTGCCTAAGAAAGGCGATCTTGTGAGCAAACTCACTGAGTTCTGTGGCGACTACATTGCCTCTCGGGCATATGACAAGGCTAAGGCAAAGAATCAAGATGCTGTACTTGATCACTCCCTTACTCATGGGTTGGTGCTCCAGCAAAATCTGAGATTACTCAATTGTATAGGAGACTCACTTTTTGTGAAGTTTATGCTTGTATCCGGTAGCACCTGCCATCTTTTTCACCCCCTCTTTTCTCAGGTTGTGGACTGGTCAATCCACCTCAAGAACTGTGCATACCCTTTCTCTATCGGTAGTGACACTATACAGGGAACTTCATAGGAGTGCAATTCTTTGACCCGGGCAATAACGGCATCTACTAATTGAGATTTCGTCTTGATCAGCATGGCAACTTCTTCGTCTTTTTGGACTTTGCCATTCCATCGGTAAATCGAGGTTATAGGAAATATATTTGTACCGGCTGCCAGTTTTTCTTCAACCAACCTTAGCCCTATTCTTTCGGCTTCCTCCCCATCACCAGTTACTACGTACACTAATCTTTGCCTCATAGCGCTACCTCCTGCTTGGAATAGTAATTAATGTGGCCTCGTTCCTATCTTACCCGAAAAGTGCGGCATGACAAAAGAGAAATCTTCCCACCAGAGACCTCAACAGATTGACAAGTGCTGAGATTTGGCTTAATTTTTCTTCAGAAGCAACAAAGACAAAGATATGAATTTCATAGGAACCTGGCACATTTATGAAATGGAAATATGGGATGAGGACTATTTTAATATGGAGGTTCAGGCTTATATCAAAATAGGTTCGGATAATCACGGAGATCTTCAATTTGGCTTAGTTTCAGGCAACATGGATGGGAAGGTTGTTAATTATGCTGGTGAAAAAAGATTTGAATTTACCTGGGAAGGCAATGATGAATGTGATCCAGTCTGTGGCAGTGGTTGGGTCAGAATAAAAGAGACAAACTTGTCAGAGGGTGAAATCAGAATTCATAATGGAGATAGTTCTACCTTTTTAGCAAGGAGAGCAAGCTAATAAATTTGACCTGGAAAAGGTTAAAAATAAGCCAACCACCCACCAGTTAATAAGTTTGGATACCTCCTCATGTGTTATTTTAAACTCACCAGTATGTGGTTGAGTTTAATTGCTTGATCTTCTCTTACTCTCTGCTATAGTCTTTTACGAAACGAGAGGACAGGATTCCAGAATGTATAGAAAGATTAGACTGATCAAACTGAAATCCGAACAAAGCAACTGATTGTCCAATTGCAAACTTATCTTGACTGCTCAGATGAAGAGAGGGGATGGTATCAAATTCCGGAATGTTAAAATCCAAAATGGCATAATCCCAGCTATTTTCTGACATACCGTCAACAAGCCTAGCTCGAAAATCAACTAAACTCATTTTCTTAGAGGCAAAATCTGTATATCCATCCTCATTGACAAAGCGAAGTAAGACATCGGTTGCCTCAGGAGCTTGAATTACATGATTATTAGTAATGAGTTTATTACCCACTTTAAAGCCGGTACCCGAACTGATTCGTTCACCTCTATTGTAGTAAACGATAGAGCATATAGACTTATGAATTTTTCTCCAGAGATCGCGGTACGTATTGGGTTTTCCTCCCATCATTAAACTTAACAAATGTCAGTTCTTAGTCAACCTTCACCTAAACCACATAGCCTTTTTGACACCCTCCACTTTTCTGCTAAGATAGCACTGGGCTCCAAAAATCATTTCTCACAGGAAAACAGAAAAAAATGAATGAGCCAGCCACTTTAAAGGCAACTTATCGGCTCCAGAACGTAAAAATCGATACCCCTGTGAGTATCAGTAATTTTATACTGGAACCGGTGCCTGGGCATCCAAATGATACTTATCTTCGATTCGAGTTTACTCCCAAGAAGGATCCATACTCTGAATCTCAAAAGGAAGTTGAGTCCTTCTCTCTTGTTCTCTCCATACTTTGTGAAGCTGGATCTCCTGAACTCGAAACTATTACTACTAGCTCGGGACAAATAGTTGAACAGGCCGCAGGTCCTAGCATAAGAAATCCAATATCATTTAAACAAACGGATTTTGCTAAAATTGAACAAGCCTACAAAAACGTGAAAAGTATGTCCTCTAAGAAAGAGATCTTTGACTTTGTCAGCCGATGGATCCAGAAAGCAAATGACGCATATTATCTATATGAGCGCTTCATTTTTTATTGGATAGCATTCAATTTTCTCTATGGTCGTATGCCAGTCGAAGGCGAACGAAGAAAAATTGAACAGTGGGTCAACGAGTATTGTAAAGATCCCTGTCCAAGTGAGTTTTTTGCTGATTTCCAACAGAGCAAACGGGAGTCCCCAGAATACAAGGCAATAGACCACCTTGCTAAAGCTAATTTGAAGGTTAAACGCCTCAAGAAGCCACCGATAAACCTTTCTTTGAAACTACTGCAAAAGATTAGCAACTCAGAGTTTGACTTGGAAGCCCTAAAGTATTTGGTTCTATGCATCTATGTAGTCCGAAACAGCCTCTTCCATAGCGAATGGTCTTATCTAGATGAAGCAACAACGCGACAGGTCGCAGCGGCCCGATTCGTACTCTCAAAACTGATAAAACACGGCCTCAAAAAACAATGCAATTTCCCTTTCTAACACGAGCTTTTTTAACACCCTTCCTCTCCCTGCTAAAATAACTTACAGTTCATTCTCTAAACTAAACAAAGCTCACTAGGACGCAACGAATTTTGGATGGTAAAATGTGGTTGATTATAGCCTTGCAGTTTTTGGGAAGTACCCTCATAGACAAATTTTTAGGCCATATATTTCCTAAAACCCGTGCAAGGATCATCTGCAGGGAGAAACTAAAAGATATTGCCCATAACTTTGCACTTTGCATAGAAGATACATCTTCCCCGGGTAACTTACAGCAGATAATAGCGGAAGCAAGAGACTTAATCGAAAAAAAACTTCCTGGTCAGGAGGTCATCGATAAGCATCTTCCAGGGTTTATTAACTTCCAATTTAAACGGATTGGACAATTAAACAGAGAGATCCAGTTTTTTCAAGATACAATCGACCATTCTCAGCTCAATTATACAGCAAGGCTTTCTGATGAGTTTATCAGAGTTTCGTCAGAGTCTCATCAGATTTTCAGTGACTTTGTACGAACATTGGAATTAAACTTGGATAAAGATAAATCCGAGTATGTATTCCAAGACCTGAAAAGAAATCCCAGGGGATATCCCGTATTTGAAAACCTATATACCGATGCTGTAAATACTCTCAAAAAGATTACCAAAGAAGCGTCTAAAAAACTTCCGGAAGTTACACCTCTCGAAACTTTTGTATCTCTACCAAAAATTTGGGAAACTCACATTAACTAAGAATTCAACGTCCACCTTACTCAATCTCGACAGATTTATGTTGACCTAAACTGTGACAACGCAGAAGGCACCACCAAAAAAGTAGAAATTATCCCAAAGGCACTCTTGAAAGACATTAAATGAATAAATACCTAACCCTCATACAAAAAGGCAAACAATACATAGACCAAGGATTCGATACTTTTGATAGAGAAATTCCCAGACAAGACACAATTGGAGTGTTTTTAGTTCTCTGCACAATACGAGCAGCTGGATTATCAGATGCAATCATACACCTTGGAGTGAACCCCTAAAACTGGACAAAATCACTTATAGGGCTTCACAAAAGTCACTTTTTGGCAGTGTCAATTATTTTCACAGATTTGGTCTTCGCAAGAGACTTTTCGGAACTCATCCAGGAAATCAGGTACAAAAGACTTAATGAATCTGATTTTGTCTCTTTGTCCACTTCGGCAGGCGGTTAAGGCTACCAGGGAAGAGGTAATGTGAGCTATGGTGCAGTGATTCCGTGTCGCATTCAAGCCAACTGTTGTAGGATTCTGCATGGTGATACTGAGCAAGCGAGAAAAGCATCTTTCTATGGAGGTTCGCTTGTTGTGAAAGGATTTGAATTCTTTGCTCCCGTAATCAATTTCTTCTCTAATGCTGGGAGTAAGTCTAATTAAGTAATTGCAGCCTTTTTGCTTGAAGAACTTGGGATGATTTGCCGGACAGAGAAGATATCTTTGTCGTATTCTCTTGCTCCAGTGAAGGGGACAAGTGTATTGAAGATAGGTAATGCCCCTTACGGTCATTTTCCCTTTTCTCATCATAGCAATATCTGCCGGGCAATAAACTTTGTTCTTTTGAACGTAGAATCCCTCTTTCTTTTCCCTTCGTGGATTGTGAGGAATACCGGCTTTTGCTTTCAGGTCTTTGATGATGAACTTTAGAATGTCTTCTGTGTCATACATAGTATCTCCCAATACAGCTTGTATTATCAGAGAAGGGTGTTTGTCGATCAACTCTTTGAGCATAGAAATGGCCTGAGGTATCTCGCTTTTGTTTGCAGGTAAAGTCCTCTCCCAAAGAGAAAGCTCTGTTTCTGCGCAGACTATAGTGTGATTGCGATAACCCCAAAAATAGCGGACTTTCTTTCCGGAAGACTTGGAATAATCAAGCATTATCCCAAGAGTGGCCTCGGGATCTCCTTTAGGCCTGTGCTTTTTCTCAAATCTGTCTTTGACTGAGATTTTAAGATTGTTCTCTTTAACATGAGCCGGTATGGGACAAGAATCTAAGGCAACTTCTCTGGCAGTTATTACCCCTTGGCGAATAAGAGCATCTACTAGAGCATCTCGCACCCTCCTCAACCTTTGATTAGGTGTGTCCCTTAAGAATGAGGAAATGCGCTCCACCGAAGGGATTCTGCTCAAGAGATCTCCTGAGCAAACTGCCAGAGTTGAGGGATTGTTCTTGAACTCAAAGATGAGGTCAGTTAAACTGTGAATTCTTCTCAAGGCCTTGTAAATTAGTGCCTTGAGCAGGAAATCTCTGGAGAAAGGAGGTCTTCCCATTCTCCTCTCATCTGGGCTTAGAGCCGGTAGATTTTCAAAGAGCTTCTCATAAAGAATGCGTGGAGGTAAATCCTCCGGTTTAAATAAAGAGATCTGTTTCATGGGTACTCTCCTTTTGTGAAGGTCGATGAAATTATACCTTCCGAAGAGTACCCAAATTAAGAGATTTAGGAAGCTATTTTCCTCTTGTGACAGACAAAAATGAAATTTTCATGAAAGGGATTCACAAAAGTAAAATCTTCCTAAACGCCCCAAAAACAGGGGTCAAAAAGAGCTTTTTTTGAAGTATTTTTCAAAGAGCAACCTTACAAATCCGCATATAGCAAGGGTTTCCAGAGTTTAGAAAATTGGATTTCTGCAACCCCTGAAAGTGTTTATTGATGCGGGTTTAGAGTTTCGTGAAGACCTAAAAATCACTTAGAGTTGTTAGAGTTCTGACAGGGCCAGTAAATCCCCGAAAGGGATCAAAAGGAGCC
>AQRW01000182.1 GCA_000402295.1 Candidatus Aerophobus profundus SCGC AAA252-L23 | reverse complement strand
GACCCCATATTGCAAATGCAAATGGGAGATATCTCAGTAGGGTAGGGGAGACTGCGAGAACAGAAAACAGCCCAAATGCCCCTGATAAGAGCAAAGTATCCTCGAAGATAGATATATTTACGTGTAAAGACAAAAGATAGGCAAAATGAGGCCAATACTGTCCCTTTGTTTTAAGACATTATGATGCCTCCCTCCTTACCCCGTCTTGACCAAATAATTACGGTTTCTTAGATTCATCAACGACAGGAAACGCTATCGCAACTCCTCCTGAATCAGATCCCATCCCACCGGCACGATGCCAAATTTTTCCCATCATCACCATTTTCACCGATGCAGCAGCAACTTTTACCAAACCTGACTTAATATTCCCATCTACCTTTTCTCAGAGATTTCTCAAGCAGACCCACAAATCTACCTATTTGTTACTAAATCTCGCCAATTATTACAATAATCACACTATCTTACTTACGAATTCCTAGGCCAAGAGATGACAACCTCCTTTACGGCAAATCGTCTTTAAAATCTCTAATGTTACATTTTTGCCTCATTATTACCATTTTAACTGACCTTGCGCTAATTTCTACCAAATTTGACTTAACATTCATAGGAATTTTCCCGAGACCACTTGCTCAGTAAAACGGAAAAGTTAGTTACTTATTGATATAAATAGATAACGATTACAAAAATTGCTATGTTCTGGTCAAAAATAAAGACACAATCTTCCTGTAACTCCCCAAGTGCTCCCCCTTTTTTATCCCGGATTCGGTAATTTGAACCCTGATCACCCTGGTTACCCTGGAATACCAGGCCAGGCCTGATTTTCATAAAAGTTAAGTTTTCCCAAAAATTCCTCTCATAAGCAAAAAGATATTCCTCCGCAGGGTAGAGGGGTGACTTTGGTCGCCCCTGGCAAAAGAAGAAATAGACATAATTTGGTGGCTTAAAACCTCCTCTATCTTATTACAGATATCACATTCTGGGTAGCCGCAAGTTTTAACTTGCACAAATAAACGCAGGCTAAAGCCTGCGCCTACCGGATCATAACACGGGGAGGCTAAAGCCTGCGCCTACCGGACCATAACAGAACACTCATAATCCAAAAGCCAAAAGGTGCGTCTGCCCAAATAAACGCAGGCTAAAGCCTGCGCCTACCGGATCAAAAAGGATTTCCCCCATTTAAGTTCCCCAACTTCCCCAAACATTTACATTCCTGCAGAACTCAACTTGCTCACTATATTCCTCAAGCGCCCAACTATTCTTTTCTTCCCAGGCACTCCAGCGCCACCAAACTACCACCGTATAAGCCTTTTCACAAATCTAATTGACTACTTGATAATACTTCAAGTAGTCAATTTTAATCTCATATAATATATTAAGTTATATTCTACAAGTCTCATTTCATAGTCATTTCCAAATATCGCTTTTTCTTGCACTTTTCTGCTTTGGTTAACATAATATTTATTATCGGAACCAAATTCAAACACAAAAATACAAAAATATCTTAAGATCCCGGCATAGATAAGGTAAAATTAAAACGTAACATTAACCAAGAGACCTCAAAAGACTATTAAACATAGACAAGGAAATAATGCCTTTAGATGAAAGAGATCTCTCGGCACGATCCACAACCAGCATGAAACTAGATAAAATACTCAAAATTTACTTTAATTTTGACGACGAATAGTGTATTAACAAAGCAATTGGTATCTAAAATTAATATATGCTCTGAGAATTGTGCAGTATAGTAATGAATTTTAGACCGGGCGGAATAATATATGGAGACAAGACATTAAAAAGGTTGGTTATAGGAAAGTAATACAGGTGTAGGAAAGGACCATACGCAAAAAACAAGCATTAAGAGGGTAAATCAAATGGATTTCTCAATAGACAATAGTATTTTTCCTATATTAGAAGAGATAAGGCGAAATGATAGACGTTTCTCGATATTTTGTTTGGTTAGCTTTTCGATATTTCGGCAGTTCTTTAAAATAGGCAGTCCCAATAATCCCAGGAAATTTTGTAGAAAGATCAAGAAAGCGGCCTCGGTAAGCATCTATATCTGGCATTTGGAAGTTTTTGCTGAAACTGGGGGGGAATTGACAGTCGTTTATTCTTGAGATATACTGTTAGAAATTATTTTCCCCTACCCTACCAGATTTGAGAGGAAGGAACTACTATGATTCGTCTGAACAAAGTCATATTTGAAGGAGGTCCTTAAAAAATGCAAATCCCCGAAATTGGGTTTATTGGCGCCGGTAAGATGGGCGGAGCAATTATGAGACGCCTGGTGAATCAGAAATTACTTCCTCCTTCTAAAATATGGATCTGTGATAGATTACCAGAGAGAATGGAATCACTCAAAGAGATGGGGATAAATCTCTCCTTCTCGATCCAGGAAGTCGCTCGAAAAACCACTTTGATCATTTTGGCTGTTAAGCCTCAAGATATAAAAGAAGTTCTAAAAGAACTTCGGCCAAATATTCGCTCCTCTCATCTCTTAATATCAATTGCTGCCGGGATAACCACTAATTATATAATTGGCCTCCTAAAAAAGAAAATTCCGGTAGTAAGAGTGATGCCCAATACGGCTGCTTTAATTGGAGAAAGTATATCCGCTTTTTCCTCTTCCGGTAAGCTTACTCCATCTCAACTAATTCTAATAAAGAAATTAATGGGAGTACTGGGTGAAATAATAG
>AQRW01000181.1 GCA_000402295.1 Candidatus Aerophobus profundus SCGC AAA252-L23 | reverse complement strand
TACAATGCTTTGTCATTGCGAGCAAAGTGAAGCAATCTCATGGAAAGTATGTCCTCTTAGGGATTGCCACGTCGCTGCGCTCCTCGCAATGACAGTGAAGAAATATCAGGTTATTTTGGAAACCAACTACTAGTAATGTCAAAAGTTATATAAAGGAATCACAGAATAACCTTATAAATAAAGGGAAAAATCCTCCGTACAGGGAGAGGAAAATTATCCAAGAATAAAGAGATGGTAGCGGTAGCCGTAACCTTTAGGTTGCGCAAGAGAAGGTTAGCCCATAAAAACGCAAGCTAAAGCCTGCGGCTACCAATTGTAAAAGACCAAAAACTTTTGACAGTACTGAGCGACTTTTAAGGAGAAAAAAATGCCGGAGTTG
Source organism: Candidatus Aerophobus profundus SCGC AAA252-L23 (assembly GCA_000402295.1). Lineage (GTDB taxonomy): Bacteria > Aerophobota > Aerophobia > Aerophobales > Aerophobaceae > Aerophobus > Aerophobus profundus. The sequence goes on along the minus strand of AQRW01000181.1, from coordinate 33,027 downwards.
CCTGAAGTTGAAACTATAAAAGGGGAACTTCTGGAGAAAGTAAAGGGAAAGAGAGTTAGTCGGGTAAAGGTAGAGAAAGAGAAATCTGTTAAATTGGTTTTCCCTGGGGAATTTGAAAAGATATTGGTAGGAAAAGTATTCTCGGATATTCAGCGCCGAGGAAAATATTTGATTATTTATTTGGATTCCGAGAGCACCTTGATTGTTCACCTTAGGGTTACTGGACGACTCCTTTTTTCTAAGGGTGGCCAGGAGATACCCAAATATACCAAGATAATCTTCACTTTTGATGACGGAAGCCAGCTTTTTTTCTCCGATATGCGGGGTTTCGGTACGGCTTATCTCGTTAAAGGTACTGATTTTGGTCTTATTCCAGGATTAGCGCAAATTGGGCCTGAACCACTAGAAAGCAACTTCAACCCTGAGGTGTTAGCTGGTCTTCTTAGGAAAAAAAGAGGTAAGATTAAACCTATTTTGATGGACCAGAGCTTTATTGCCGGCGTAGGAAATATTTATGCTCAAGAGACCCTGTTTCGAGCGGGAATACATCCGGAGAGAGATGTCTCTACCCTGAGTAAAGAGGAAATCAAAACAATCTATGAAAGTTTGACCACTATTCTCCGTCAGGCCATTGCCCATCGAGGTACTTCTACGGATACTTATGTAGATTTAAACGGGAAAAAAGGCAGTTTTGAGGCACAACTTCAAGTCTATGGTAAAGAAGACCAGACCTGTATGAAATGCGGTAATCCCATTAGAAAGAAAAAAATAGCCGGAAGAGGAACTTGTTTTTGTCCAAAATGCCAGAAATAACTTTTGAGAAAAGAGCGTCTTGAAATGGATAATTCAGTCAAAGATAAAATAAGAAAGCTGTTAACCCAGGTTATTCAAAAAAGAGAGGAACTCCACAGTCAAAGTGAACCTCTGAAAAACTTAGTGATTAGCCGGCCTAAGAAAAAAGAGTGGGGAGATCTTTCCACTAACCTTCCTTTCGTTTTGTCTCGTCAGACTCATCTCTCCAATCATCAAGTGGGCCAGGTCTTGAGGGAAGAACTCAAGTCCTGTCGCTTATTTTCCCGGGTAGAGTTTGTTTCCCCTGGATTTCTTAATTTTTTTCTCTCATCTTTCTACCTTCAGGAGACACTCAAGGGAATAGTCGCCGAAAAAGGTGAGTTCACTCGGTTTTCCCTGGGGGAAAATAGGAAAGTTCAGGTTGAATTTGTTTCTGCTAATCCCACTGGTCCTCTGCATATAGGACACGGAAGAGCCGCTGCCTTTGGGGATAGTATGGCCAATATTTTGGAGAAGGTGGGATACCAGGTGGAAAGAGAATATCTGGTTAATGATGTGGGCGGCCAGATACAGAGGCTGGCCCGTTCAGTAATAGCTCGTCTTAGGGAGTTGGAGGGGAAATCATTTGAGCTTCCGAAGGATGGTTACCAGGGAGCGTATCTGGTAGATATAGCCGGCAAGCTCAGGGAAAAATTAGGAAAACAACTGAGTCAGGAGAAGGACGAAAAGTCTTTTCTTGAAATGGTGGCAAATTTTACTATTGAGGAAATACTCAAATGGATAAGAGAAGATCTTCGGGAATTTGGAGTTTCTTTTGACCTTTGGTTTTCTGAATCAGAGCTTCACCGGAGTAATGAGTTGCTTCAGGCCATCTCTTACCTGAAAGAAAAAGGTTATACCTACATGGAGGACGGTGCTCTCTGGTTTAAAACTTCGTCTATTTTAGAGGCAGAGGAAGACCGGGTTTTGCGCCGGAGTAACGGAGAATATACCTATTTTGCCAGTGACGTAGCTTATCATCTTAACAAGCTGAAACGGGGTTTTTATCAAGTAATTGACATATGGGGAGCTGATCACATTGGTTATGTCCCTCGAATGAAGGCGGTGGCCCAGGCACTTGGCTATCCCCGAGGAGCTCTGCGGATGATTATCTACCAACTAGTAACCTTAAAGAGAGGCGGTCAAAAAGTTTCCGCCTCTACACGATCGGGAGAATTCATTCCTCTTAAGGAAGTGGTGCGGGAAGTAGGAAAAGATGCGGCCAGATTCTTTTTTATCTCCAGAACCGGGGATTCCCATTTAGATTTCGATCTGGATCTGGCTAAAAAACAGACTCCGGAAAACCCGGTTTTTTATATTCAATATGCTCACGCTCGAATTTGCAGTATTATGAAAAAAGCTCGAGAAAAAGGGATTGAGTTGGACGATCTCTTGGGAGCTAATCTGGACTTGCTGAGGACGTCTGAAGAAAAAACGCTCATGGTTCAGCTTGCTTTACTGCCGGATCAGATTAAAGAAGCGGCTGAAAACCTGGAGCCTCATCATCTGGCTGGTTTTCTGGAAGAAATGGCCGGGCAATTTCACTATTTCTATACCCGTCATCGGGTTATTAGCGAAAACAGGGATTTAACCTTAGCCCGTCTTTTTCTGGTGGAGGCTGTTCGAATAGCTATAGCTGATGTTTTCCAGATATTGGGTATTTCCGCTCCCCAAGAGATGTGATTCATTTATAACCACTTTCCTAGGATATCCCAACTTCCTTGTATTTCATACTCTTCTTTAATTAGTTGTTCCATTTTCTCCGAGACTTTTCTTTGAGCAGCTTCTATATCGTTAGGTACCTCACGCAGGGATTTTTCGTAAACCTGGCGAATGACTGTGCCAATATTAATCTTAGTTATTCCGTTTTTAATTGCCTCCAGCACATAAGATTTCTCGATTCCTGATCCCCCATGAAGAACCAGAGGTATCTCAGTAACCTTCCTCAGTTTCTTGAGATGATCTATGTTAAGTCGGGCGGTAACCTTCTTTTTATCCCTGGCTGTTTCACTTATAGCTCCGTGGATGCTACCAATAGCTACTGAAAGCCAGTTAACCCCGGTTTCCTTCACGAATATTTCTGCTTGTTCAGGCTGAGTAAAACCTCTTCCGGTGCGGAAAAGTTCGTCGTAGGGAGGTAGGGGCCCAGTCTCATGACCCAAAACAGCTCCCAATTCTGCTTCTACCGGTACACCTTTCTCATGGGCTAGCTCAACGACTCGTCGGGTAGCTCTGATGTTTTCCTCCAGGGTGAGCCGGGAACCATCAATCATTACTGAATCGTAGTTCAGGTCAAGACACTCCTTGATCAAATCCTCCCAGTTGACCTGCTTGCCGTCCTCATCAATTACTGGCATATGATCCAGGTGGAGACGGCTGAATTTACGGTTAGCCAGGGAAAAATATTCCTCAGCCACTTTCTTGAAGCTTTTAGCCCCAAATTTCTCTACCTCAGGCCGGGCCACCTCGGCCAAGCCAAAAGTACGGGTTTTTTTTAGAGTGCTGAGTATTGGTTTCATCATCGGCAAATAGGGAACGTTGAAAGCAGGAATCAGGATACCATGTTGCCAGGCTGCTTCCATGATCTTTTTCAGCGCAGTTTTTTCGTCAATCATTTTTTCTCCTTTTTCGTCTTTTTCTTGGGCCTTTTTTTCTCAAGGTTTTTCTTATCCTATACAATAACGGGAACTTGTCAAAATTCCGAGTTTAGATTTCTCGAGAAACTCTAAGACATAGGTGTTGCTGAGGTCGTCGTTGACAGAAAAGTAGCATTCTGTATATTTTGTTGAGCAGGGGCGGGAAGAAAATGAAAAATTTGGCATTCAAAATCCATCCTTTTGGGAAAGATAGGTAAGAAATAAGGAGGTTAGAAATGACCAGAGTGTTTGGTAAGGACTATGGAAGAAGGGAATTGGGAGAAATGGTAGGGGATCTCTCCCAAATTGCCGGGATGAAATCTTATCAATTGATGGATGGAAAAAGTCGAGGAATAAGAGGAATTGATGTCTGGACCGGGAGCGGATTCAGGTTTACTATTCTCCCGGACCGGGGGATGGATATATCAGAAGCCTCTTACCAGGGCAAATCTCTTTGCTGGAGGTCCTCTCTTGGAGATGTTCATCCTCATTTTTTTGAGTCAGCAGGGTTTGGATGGGTTCGGAGTTTTTTCGGAGGACTGCTGACTACCTGCGGGCTGACTTACTGTGGAGCTCCCTGTGAAGATGAAGGAGAAAGCCTGGGATTACACGGAAGGATCTCTAACACTCCTGCTGAGATTGTCAGTGTGAGGAGAAAGTGGGAGAAAGATGACTATTTTCTCGAGATAGAGGGACATCTGCGAGAAACCACTGTTTTTGGGGAAAATTTGGTTTTGAAAAGGAAAATACATACTTGCTTGGGTGAATCCAGACTATGGATTGAGGATAAAGTGGAAAACCAGGGATACGAGAGGAGTCCCTTAATGCTACTTTACCACATTAATGGTGGATTTCCCACGATCTCTGAGGGAAGCCGTCTGATTTCGCCCACTCTTAAGGTTACCCCCAGAGACGAAGAAGCCAGGGAAAGACGGGAGGATTATGCTCGATTCAGTGCCCCCATACCTAATTTCAAAGAAAAGGTGTATTACCATGAGATGGAGAAAGATGAATCTGGTTTAATTCACTGTGCTCTGGTAAATGAAAACCTGGAGGGTGAAAGTTTGGGGTTTTATGTTACTTACAAAAAATCTCAGCTTCCGCACTTCATTCAGTGGAAAATGATGGGCCAACGTGACTATGCAGTAGGGATGGAACCAGCTAATTGTAGAGTGGAGGGCAGAGCCCAAGAAAGAGCCAGTGGAAGACTATCTTTTATAGAACCGGGAGAAGAACTTAGATTCAATCTGGAAATAGGGGTGCTCAAAAATCAGGAGGAAATTAAGGAGTTTGAGAAAAAGACAAAGGTTACCTAAGCTAATTTTAGTAAGTAAGTGGTTATCTTGAAGTAGATTAAAAGGGAAGAGATATCCAGCACGGTAGTAATGAGAGGTCCGGAGACAACGGCTGGGTCAATACCCAGTTTCTTGCACATCAAGGGCAGGATTGATCCCAAAGAGGTGGCTGTAGTAACGGTAACCAACATACTGAGGCCCACACTGAGTGCCAGGAATGGATTTTTCTGAAGAATAATTGCTCTGATCAGGGCAAATATTGCCAGAGGAATTCCCAGGGTGGCTCCAACAAAGAACTCTTTTTTCAATACCTGCCAGATGTCCATTAGTCTTACCTCTCCGGTAGCTAATCCTCTTACTACTACCATGGCCGCTTGAGTACCGACATTGCCTGCGGTACCCATTAGTAAGGGGATGTAAAAGGCCAAAGCTACAATATCCTCCAGGGCAAAAGAGAATTTTTGCATAATTAATCCAGAAACCAGGCCGGTTACTACCAAGATTAGGAGCCAGGTTAATCTATTTCGAGCAATGGAAAGAGGTTTCATAGACATATAGTCTTGGGGAGGTTCACCGGCAGCACCGAATTTATACATATCCTCAGTGTTCTCCTCCTCAATGACGTCTATAACATCGTCTACAGTGATTATTCCCTTCATATTTCCCTTTTTATCCGTCACCGGAAGAGCCAGGAAATCATACTTAGCTATCTCATCAGCTACTTTTTCTTGATCCAGAGATACCGGTATGATGATAAGATGGGTGTGCATTATTTCACTAATTTTTCGTTCAGGATTAGCCAAAATCAATTCTTTGAGAGATAGTACTCCAACCAGCTCTTTCTTTTCATTCAGAACATAAATGTAGTACATCATTTCCAGATCTTTAGCTGATTTCCTGAGGCTGTCCAGGGCTTCTCCGGCGGTCATTCGAGGAGAGATCCGGGCAAATTCGGTGGTCATTAATCTACCGGCTGTGTTGGCTCCATAAGACAGTAACTGTCGGACATCACGAGCTTCTTCTTTTTCCATTATTGAGAGGAAGCGATCGACCTTTTCAGCAGGTAACTCTTCAAACAAATCTACTCTCTCATCGGGAGCCAGTTCATCCAGGATTTTTCCTTTGCGGACTTCATCAATGGCACTGAGTAGATCTAACTGCTCATTTTTATCCATTTTTTCGAAAACATCAGTAGCGAAATCCACATTCCAGAGAGAGAACAAGATTACTTTTTCCGGAACAGTGAATTTGTCAATAATTTCGGCAATCTCCACTGGTTCAAATTCATAAAAAATGTGTTTAAGTTCCTCTTTATTGTTCTCAGTTAGCATTTGCTTAATGTCGGGGACTATGAGGAGCATTCGAGGATATTGTTTAGTCATGATTTACCTTTTTTGCTTTAATCAGCCAGAGAGAAACTTCTTTGAAGCTAAAATTAACTCTGGCCACTTTAATAGAATTATTTCTCTTTGTCAATTTGCGCGCATCAAATTATCTATATTTATAGGTGATTCGATCGTCCTCTTGACTTTTTCCAGAATTATACTTTAATTTTGGGTATTTCCGGTAATTCTTCTTCCCTAACCCGAGGGAAACTTAGGAAAATAAACTATCATACTCACGAAGAAAAGCAAGGTAAAGAAATAACCGCAGTCGAAAAAGGAAGAGGGAAAGAAAAAAGGAAAGTAACGTCGAGAAGAGAGGAGTCTAATGTCATCGCCTATTGTTCCGAGGCCGCCATGCGAAAGAGACTACAGTCTCCAGGATGGTCGGCTCTGGATCTTCGAGGTTAGTCCCCTGCCGCAAGTGGGTAAGCGCCGAGCCTACGGGATTTATCCTGTGAGAGGATTCGTGGTCAAGTTTGCTCAACGAGATACGAGGAGATTTTTCTCCTGCGAGGTACGCCTAACTCCTGAAGCGATTCGGGAGCTGGGGATCGCTGAAGTTAAAGATCTCCGAGCGAAAAGTATTGAGCTTGCTCTCACGCTTCTCAAGCAGGGGCGCGAGCAGGATACGCTTATTATCATGACTCATGTCCAGGAGTACATTGCTGTGCCGCCCGAGATTCCTTTGTCTAGGCATAGTCTGTATCAACGTGAGTTAATTGAGTTTCATCTCTCTCACCCGATGGTAGCCGAGGATTAGCAGCCAGTTTCTGGAGTAACTCTACGAAGTTGGGAGGTTGTTTACTTGTTTTTCTGTGATGTCTCACTCTACAGGTAATTTGCCTCAGATGCGCCCTTTTTGCTCTTCACCTGAGCTAAGAAACAAGCCCTTTTACTTTTCATCCTTAACTTTGATTTTTGAGTTCTCTCTCCAAATCCCATAAGAGGACAGTTTTTGAATCATAATAATAAGATTCTCGTATGAAAAGAGGGATTCTTCTGTTGAAAAACATATATTTTTTTGTGTGAAGTTATTGTCAGTCGTCTTAAATCTTACTTTGCGAATGTCGGAAAAGTATATACAAGAATTTTGCAGGAAGTTAAGAGTGCCGCCCCCAAGGTTTCCGTCAAGGATAACTTTTAATTTTCCGGATGTTGACCGGGCCAGGAGAATCTGTTATACTTTTGGCAGAAAGCTGAATGGTCTTCTGGTTTATCTCAAGCAAAGGAGGCGTTAATTTGTTAATGTTTGTTAATGAAGGATGAAAAAATTGCCAAAAAAGAGAAACAAATGACCAAAAACAAAATATACATAATTGACGTGACTAATCGGGATGGCGTTCAAACTTCCCGGCTCGGTCTAGCCAAGTTAGAAAAAACTATCATAAATATGTATCTTAATGAAATGGGTATATATCAATCTGAGTTTGGTTTTCCCTTTACCGGTCATGAGATCAACTATCTCCAGGCTAATCTGGAATTAGCCAGAATGGGAGTGCTTAAGCCCATCTTTCTTAGTGGTTGGTGTAGAGCAGTCAAGGAAGATGTGAAGAAAACGTTAGATATAGGAATCGGACACATTAATATATCAATTTCAACCTCCAGACAAATGGTCAAAGGAAAGTTCCGGGGGAGGGTAGTGAGAGAGCCGGAAGAAAACCTCTTTAAACCCAGCATTATTGGGATGATGCTGGAAGCTCTGGAGGAAGCCAAAAAGGGTGGAATTAAAACGGTGGGAATTAATGCTGAGGATGCCTCCCGAACAGACGAAGAATTTTTGATAAGATTCTCTCAAATAGCTAAGGCTCATGGAGCTGATAGAATAAGGTATTGTGATACTTTAGGCCATGACGATCCTTTTACTATTTATCGAAAGGTAAATTTGCTGGCTCGAGAGATTCAAATACCTATAGAGCTCCACTGTCATAACGATCTGGGAATGGCGGTTGCCTGTTCTCTGGCTGGCGCTAAAGGTGCTATAGATGCAGGGGTGGATGCCTACATTAACACTACGGTAAATGGGATGGGGGAAAGGGCAGGCAATGCCGATTTAATTTCTGTTATTTTGAGTCTCCGAAAATCAAGCGGATTTGCAAATTTGAATTTGTTGGATGAGAGAATCGATCTTTCCATGGCCTGGAAGATAGCTAAGTACGCCTCTTATGCTTTTGAAGTTCCCATTCCGATGAATCAAGTAGGAGTAGGAGACAATGCTTTCGCTCACGAATCAGGAATTCACGCCGACGGAGCTCTCAAAGACCGGAGAAATTATGAGCTTTATGACTTTGAAGAGTTGGGAAGAGGTGAACCGGAAATAATAGAAACCGGCCGAAAGATTACCACCGGTGAGTATAGTGGGATAAGAGGATTTAGAAATGTCTATGAGCAAATGGAAATAGAATTTAAGAATGATAAAGAGGCTTACCAGGTCCTCGAGCTGGTACGCTATGCCAATGTTCACACTCAAAAACCTCTCATTAATGACGAGTTAAAATTTATCGCTAGTTACCCGGACGTAGCCAGAAAAATTATGACTGTAACACCTCCTTAATCAGCAACAATGGTAACAACTTTATCTTTCGGGCATTTTTCCTAAGGTTACTACGATAAGAAGCACTTTTTTTCTTCTTAATATGCTTAGTTTCACTTTCTCTCCTATTTTCTGTTGGGAGATAGCTTGCTTCAACTGCTGGGAAGTAGTTACTTCAGTGTGGTTAATCTTAAGGATAACATCTCCTTCCTTTAAGCCAGCTCGGGAAGCTGGACCGCCAGCAATGACTGATATCACATATATTCCTGAGTTAGTTTCCAGATTAAACTGAGAGGTGACTCGAGGACTAATAGGGAGGTAGGAAATTCCCAACCAAGGCCGACGGACTTTTCCGTAAGTGATAAGCTGATGAAGAATGTCCTTAGCTGAGTTGATGGGAATAGCAAATCCGATGCCTTGAGCATAGGGAATAATAGCTGTGTTGATTCCGATAACTTCTCCCTGAAAGTTAATTAGTGGTCCCCCGCTGTTACCTGGATTAATGGCGGTATCTGTCTGGATAAGTCCTTCCATGACTTTTTGGACTCCCGCCTGAATAGAACGATCCAGAGCACTAATCACTCCAAAAGTTACAGTATTTTGCAATCCGAAAGGGTTACCTATGGCCACACAGAATTCACCCACTCTTATTTTGTCCGAGTCACCAAGTCGAGCTAGGGGAAGGTTCTGGCCGGCTATTTCAATTATAGCCAGATCTGACCAGGGATCTGAGCCAACTAACTTACCCTTGAATTCTCGGCCATCCATTAAAAGTACCTTAATTTCTCTGGCTTCACGCACCACGTGCTCATTAGTAAGAATGTAACCTTTCTCATTAAAAATTACTCCTGAGCCTTGCCCTTGTTGAGGAAGTATATTAAAGAAAAAATCACCACCGAGACCGGTAATCGTGGTAATGTTTACCACGGCTGGAGCCACTTTTTCTGAAACTTCAATAAGAGTTTCCTGCAGAAGAAAAAAACCGGGAGCTGAGGAAGTTGATGTTGGTTCACTTGTTGGGTTAGTCGAGGGGAAATAATAATTCATCTCTTCTTGTGGAGTCGGTTCCATCTGTCCAGATTCAGTCGATCTGCCCCAAAGCAAACCAATACTTATTCCTATTAGTAGAGTACCTATAAGTACCGCTAGATAAGAAAATTGTTTTCTCCCGAGCATTTTGGGAACCTCAACCTAATGAGTTTTTGGAATAGGATTTATTTTTGTTTTACTAAAATTATACTTCCATTTTGAACATCTACTTTTATCTGACTTCCCTCATCAATTTTTCCTTCTATAATTTGTAGAGCTAAAGGATTAAGAATTTCTTTTTGAATAGTTCTCTTTAGAGGACGAGCTCCGTAAACAAGATCGAATCCTTGATGGGCAATTAATTCTTTGGCTCGATCAGTTAGGTGAAGAAAAATTTTCCGATCCTGAAGTCTTTGACCAATCTGCTCCATTTGGATATTTACAATCCGTTTGATTTCCTCCAGACTCAGTTGATTAAAGACAATTATTTCATCAATTCTGTTCAGAAATTCCGGGCGGAATCGAGACTTCAGAGCTTCCATGACTTCGGTTCTTACCCTTTGTTTTTCTGATAGTGATTGAATTAGCTCACTACCAACATTGGAAGTCATTATGATCACGGTGTTTTTAAAATCTACTGTTCTACCCTGTCCGTCCGTCAATCTTCCGTCATCAAGTATTTGTAGAAGAACATTGAAGACTTCAGGATGAGCTTTTTCAATTTCATCAAAAAGGACAACCGAATAAGGTTTACGCCTTACCGGTTCGGTAAGTTGGCCTCCTTCTTCATAACCCACATATCCGGGTGGGGCACCAATCAAACGAGAGACTGTATGTCTTTCCATATATTCACTCATATCCATCCGTACCATGGCCTGCTCGCTATCAAAAAGAAACTCAGCTAAAGCTTTAGCCAGTTCAGTTTTACCTACTCCGGTAGGACCGAGAAACATAAAGGATCCCAGGGGTCGATTGGGGTCCTGAATACCCGCCCTGGCTCGTCTTATCACATCAGAGACTGCTCTAACTGCTTCATCCTGGCCCACCACTCTTTTTTTTATTCTCTCCTCCATCCTGGTCAGTTTTTCTTTTTCTCCCTCTAATAGCCGAGTAACAGGTATTCCCCTCCACCGGGAGACAATCTCAGTTACATCTTCTTCTTCCACCTCTTCCTTGAGCATTTTTTTGTCTTTTTGAAAGTCAGTCAGGTGAGCATTTTCTTCTTTTAACTCTTTTTCCAGTTCGATTAATCGACCATACCTTAACTCGGCTGCCCGATCGAGGTTTCCTTCTCTCTCTGCCTTCTGGGATTCCTCCCGAGCTTTTTCTATTTCAGCCTTTATCTGGCTAATTTTTTGGATAATCTCCTTTTCCTTCTTCCAATGCATGGTTAACTGATTAGACTCTTCTCTGAGATTAGCCAATTCACCTTCTAATTTTTCCAGACGCTGGCGCGAGGTTTGATCTTTTTCTTTAAGCAAAGCCTGTTTTTCAATTTGCAATTGGATAATTTTTCGCTCTATTTCATCAATTTCCGTCGGTCTGGAATCTATCTCGATTCGTATTCGGGAAGCAGCCTCATCAACAAGGTCAATGGCCTTGTCGGGAAGAAACCTATCGGTAATGTAGCGCTGGGAAAGGGTAGCTGCGGCCACCAGAGCAGAATCCTTAATCTTGACTCCGTGATGGACTTCGTATCTTTCCTTTAATCCTCTTAAAATGGCGATGGTATCTTCAACTGAGGGTTCGCTCACCAGAACAGTTTGAAATCTTCTTTCCAGAGCAGCGTCCTTTTCTATGTATTTTCTGTATTCATTGAGCGTGGTAGCTCCGATACAGTGGAGCTCTCCTCTGGCTAAGGCTGGTTTAAGCATGTTGGAAGCATCTACAGATCCTTCCGCAGCGCCGGCTCCTACCACTGTGTGTAACTCGTCAATAAATAAGATAATTTGGTCTTGACGAGATCTTATCTCCTTAAGCAGGGCCTTGATTCGATCCTCAAACTCTCCCCGGAACTTAGTCCCCGCCACCAATGAGCCTATATCCAGAGCCAGCAGTTTCCTTCCCTTGAGATTTCCCGGGACGTCATCGGTAATAATTCGCTGGGCCAGTCCCTCTACGATAGCTGTTTTTCCTACGCCGGGTTCTCCAATAAGGACAGGATTATTCTTGGTTCGACGACAAAGAACCTGGATGATTCTTCTGATTTCCTCATCTCGGCCAATTACTGGGTCAAGTTTACCCTGTGAAGCCAGGTTAGTAAGATCACGGGTAAATTTTTCCAGAACCCGATATTTGTCCTCAGGATTTTGATCAGTAACTTGTTGTGAGCCTCTAATATTGGCTAAAGCTTCCAGGATTTTCTGGTGGGTTACCCCATAATTCTTAAGAATTTGACTAACGGGAGATTTCTCCTCATTAACCATTCCCAGGAGCAGATGTTCGGTACTTAGGTACTCATCTTTTAACTTCTTGGCTTCCTTACCGGCTTCTTGCAAAACTATTTCCAGGATGGGAGATATATAAACCTGGTTTCCTCCGTAAACTCGAGGAATCTGACTGATAGCTTTGGTAAGGTCATTTTTTATCATCTGCGGATTAACACCTATGTGCTCGAGTAAAGGTGAGATTACGCCTTGGGAATCTTCAACCAAAGACAAAAGGAGATGTTCCGGAAGAATCTCCTGATCGTTCTCATTTTGGGCAATCTCTTTGGCCTTTTGCATAGCTTCCTGTGCTTTTATAGTCAATTTATCCCATACCGGCATCTTAGCTCCTCCTGATTTTTGATATGATTCGCTATCTTATTAATAGTAAAAAATTGCCTTTGGTCAATCTTAGGGGAATGGTAAACAACTTCTTCTTCCAAAACCTTCAAAGACCAAGACGTTCTTTCTCCCTTAATCCAAAATGATCTCAAACTTAGTCTTTGCATCATAATCCGGATATGCCATATGACATTTTTATTTTGCAGAAAGTATGACATAATTACTTTGCATTGACAACATTTTATAGTGGATTGACAATCAAATGGAGTTTATTATACTATGGTAAATCGATTAGGGAAACGATTGACTAAACGATTAAGGAAGTAGATCTATGAGAAAGAAACCGGTGACTATTAAGGATGTAGCCGAAGCGGCCGGAGTTTCTACGACTACAGTGTCTTACGTAGTCAACAACACCGGTTTTCTCCGTGACGAAACGCGGGCGAAAGTGCTCAAGGCAATCAATGAGCTTGGTTATCGCCCCAACATAGTTGCCAGGAGCTTAAGAAGTAAGAAAACAGGGACAGTTGGTTTGATTGTCTGCGACCTGAGGAATCCCTTTTTTGCCGAAGTATTGCAGGGGCTCGAAACCTACCTGGACAAGAAGAAATACAACCTTATTGTTGCCCATACTGATTATGACATCATCAGGGAAAAGAAGTCAACTGAGGTGTTTTACAGTAAACAAGTAGAAGGAGTGATTTTTGTCCCTGGAGGAGATAATGACGAGTGTATGAGATTCCTAATAAAACAAAGCATTCCGGTTGTTTTACTTGATAAAATAGTCCCGAATATAGATGCGGACGCTGTTTTAGTAGACAATGTAGGAGGTAGTAAGCAACTTGTTGAACACGTGATAAGTTTAAGCCATCAGAGAATCGGAATCATAACCGGCCCCTTGCAGTCCTCTACTGGGAAAGAAAGATTAGAGGGTTATTTGCAAACATTGAGGCAGCATTCCATAGAAGAAGATAAGGATTTGATCAAAATCGGCGATTTCAGGAAGCAAAGTGGTTATCTTCTGGCTTTGGAGCTGGTTTCTCTTGCTTCACCTCCAACGGTTATCTTTGCCTGCAATAACCTTTTGGCACTCGGAGCCATGCAAGCCTTAAGAGAGAGAAATGTGTGCGTTCCTGAGGAAATAGGATTAGTGGTCTTTGATGATTTGCCTTGGTTTAGGTACGTCAATCCTCCCTTGACTGTGGTTGCTCAACCCTCTTTCAGGTTGGGTGAGATGGCAGGGGAGCTTTTGTTTGAACAAATGAGGAAAAAGAGAAAGAGACCAAAAGAAGTGATGCTGGATGTTCAATTGCGAATACGACAATCAGCCGGTGAAGCACTGAGCACTTCCAGACTTCAGGTATGATTCTGCCATTTGTTGAAAACAGTAAGGGAAAAAGAAATTTGATGAGTTCAATCTTAATCGATGTTCAGAGAAGTGCAACATCAGCCAGATTTTCTCTATTATAGGGTTAATTAACGGACAGAAAAGCCCGAAGGGAGGTGAAAAGGCAAGTGGGCAACTTTATTTTGGGAAGGGAAGCTACCGGGAAAGAAGTGAGGTATAATTGAGGTTTGTCTTTGGAGACTTCCCGGAAAAGTTGAAGTGTATCTTGAAAAGGAGTGGAGGAAATGAGAAAAGGTAAATTATTAGTTGGTGTTCTGGTGGGTGTTCTGATGGTGACTGTGTTCCTGATGCCCGCCGTAGCTGCGGAGAAGATTAATGTGATTCTCTATGGGGCATCATCCGCAGATGCAATAAGGGCTTTGCTTCCTTCTTTCGAGAAGGAGACAGGCATCAAGGTGAATATTGAGATTACCCCTCATAAGGAAATACATTCCAAGGAAATGCTCGATTTAAGTAGTGGAACTGCCAATTACGATGTTATGTCGATGGATAACCCCTGGCTTCAAGAGTTCGCCGGCACAGGGAATCTCCTATCCTTCACCAAGTACATAGAGAAGGAGAACCCTGAGTTCATAGAAGGGTTTATTCAGAATCTCTACAAGAGCTATGGTGAGTATGAAGGAGCGATCTATGCTTATCCTTATCAGGTAGGGGTGCAAGTTTTGTTTTACCGCAAGGATCTTTTCCAAGAATTCAGCGGTGATTACCAAAGCCAGTTTGGATATCCCTTGGAAGTTCCAGTTACCTTCGAAGAGTTCGCTCAAATAGCGAAATTCTTCACCAAAGAGCTCAATCCAATAGTCCCAACCACATACGGCGTTGGTATGGCGGCATACCGTGGTGGCCCGGCTCTGGCAGAATTTTGCATGAGAATGTGGGCTATGGGAGGGAGAGGATTCGATGAGAAGTGGAATGTGCAATTTAATGATCACATTGGGGTACAAGCGGTGGAGAACATTATTGAAACAGGAAAAGCTGCCCCTCCCGGCTACTACACGATGTACTTCGATGAGATGTCCAAACAATTCATGAGCGGTAATACGGCAATGATCATCCAGTGGGATGCCTTTGCCGGTGAGATCTTCGATCCGAGCAAGTCACAAGTTGCCCGCAAGACAGGTGTTGCGGTAATACCTGGTGCTCAGCCAATGCTTGGCGGATGGGCCCTAGTAATTAATAAGAACAGCAAATGTCCTGATGCGGCCTACGAATTTGTGAGGTGGGTTAACAGTCCTGAGCTAGCTAAGAAATTCGTTGATATTGGCGGGTTACCGGGGAGATTATCGGTTTTCAAGGATCCGGAACTGGTGGCAAAATATCCGTATCTGCCTGTTGCTCTGAAGAGTTACGAGACCGCCCGAAAGAGAACTACCGCGTATAGGGGTGGACCTGCTATTGCTGAGCTGGAAGAGTATCAGGAGACCCTGGGTGCGGCTGTTAATGCAGCGCTGGCAGGGCAAAAGACTCCTAAGGTAGCTTTGGATGAAGCTGCCAGAGAGGTTACCAAGATGATGGAAAGGGCAGGTTATTACAAGTAATAAGCTTTTGTCCTTAACACATCTAATGAAGTCTCCGTCCTGGTGGAAAGGATTTGTTCTTTCCACCAGGACGATTCTTTGGTCAAAAAGGAAGCTGGAGATGCGTCTCAAGAGAAAACACTTCCATTACCTGTTTATCATACCGGCAGTCGTAGTCTTGTTTCTGATTGTGATTTTTCCTCTTATTTATACTTTTTCCATTAGCTTCCAATTCTGGGACTTACCCAAACCCCACTTGCGACATTTTGTGGGCTTAACTAACTACCAGGATGTTCTAGCCAGCCGAAAGTTTTGGTCCTCAATGGCAGTCACTTTCATCTTCGTAGGGATTTCTGTTATCCTGGAGATGATTCTTGGATTCAGTATAGCTTCCTTACTTAACTCTAGACTCATTATTTTCAGACCAATACTGAGGACTTTGTTGATTATACCTATGATGGTAACTCCCGTTGTAGCGGGAACTACTTGGAAGTTGATGACTAACTATGAATTCGGGATACTGAACCACTTAATCGGATTAGTTGGCATGGGCCCCCGCGATTGGTTAGCTACTTCCTTCACGGCCTTGGGAATGGTAATCATAACCGATGTCTGGCAGTGGACCCCTTTTGTAATACTGATTATCCTGGCGGGATTGCAATCTCTTCCTCCAGAGCCATATGAGGCGGCTTTAGTTGATGGTGCGAGCAGCTTTCAGGCCTTTTGTCATATAACGCTTCCTCTCATGAGACCGTTCATTGGTTTGGCCCTGGTTCTGCGAGTGATATATGCCTACAGAATCTTTGACACCGTTTTCGTGATGACCCGAGGAGGTCCTGGCAATTCAACAGAAGTTATTTCTTTGCATTTATACTATGTTGCTCTCAATTTCTTTCACTTGGGCACTGCTGCTGCCATATCGTTCGTAGTGATAGCTTTCGTCACTGTCTTCAGCTTGATCTTCATCAACAGAGTATTGGTGTCTCGGAAGGAGATTTAGGAAAATGAGAACACGGAAAAAGAAACCCCTGGCCAAAATGATAGCGGTAAATTTGGTGGCCTTAATTATCGTCATAATCTTTGTGTTTCCCATCTACTACCTGGTGGCCTCTTCTCTAAAAACGGTCAGTCAGATGTGGCATACTCCCTATGTGTGGTTTTTTCGGCCCACTTTAGAGAATTTTTCCTCTCTGTTTACGGCGCGTTCTTTCGGGCAGTACTACCTGAACAGTTTCGTTGTCGTCACGGCCAATGTGGCAATATCATTGCTGATAGGAATTCCTGCCGCTTACGGTTTAGCGCGATGCAATATTTGGGGAAAAGAGAAGATTTCTTTCTGGATGTTGAGTCAGTTAATGCTGCCTCCAGTGGCCGGGTTGGTTCCTTTCTATTTGCTGATGAGGTATTTGGGTCTCTTGCATACGCGATTAGCCTTGATAATTGCCTACCTGAGCTTCAACATACCCCTTGTAACCTGGCTAATGAAAGGATTCTTTGAGAGTCTTCCCAAAGAGTTGGAGGAAGCGGCATTAGTAGATGGCTGTAATCGGTGGGGGTCCTTCATCCATATTGCCGTTCCCCTATCACTGGCCGGGATCTTCTCCACGACTCTGATTTGTATTCTCCTCACCTGGAATGAATTTCTGCTGGCCCTTGCTCTGACTGGATCAGAAACCTACACTCTACCTGTAGTCATCACCACCTTCTGGACCGACCGGGTGATTCTGTGGGGAAATATATGTGCGGCAGGGGTCCTAATTGTGATTCCGATAATTGCCTTCGGGCTATTGATCCAGAAATACTTGGTTGCCGGTTTGACAATGGGAGCTGTGAAGGGTTAGCAGTTCTTGGTAATATGCTAAAAGGAGATACCTAAATGGAAAAAGGTTTATTTGAGGAATTAAGGGGAGAATTAGAGAAAATAACCTTAATAGATACTCATGAGCACTTTATTCTTGAGGAGGAGCGTCTTGATCTTCCACTTGACCTGTTCTATCTTTTTCCTCACTATGCTTCCTCAGATCTTATCTCTTCAGGAATGCCTCACTCTCTCTTGGAGGAAATACGCTCGGGTGAGTTTACCCTGGAGGAAAAATGGAAGAAGTTTGAGCCCTACTGGCTCAGGATTAAGAATACTGCCTACGCTAAGGTTCTTAAAATAGTTGCTCGGGATCTATTTGAAGTGGAAGATATCAATGAGAAAACCTACCGGACTCTTTCCGAAAAGATCTCTTCCTCCAATAAAAAAGGATGGTACAATAAGATACTAAAAGAGAAAGCCAATATTGAATACTGCATCGTGAATTATCTTGGTAAGGGCAAGATTTATGCTCCTCCTTCCAGAATAGAAGATAAGTTAGACAGTTTAGACCAGAAACTCAATATGAGTATTCCTCCCCTGGGTCTGGAAATGCTTAAGCCAGTGGGGGTCTTTGATGGGCTTGTCGGTATCTGGAATTTAAAGCAGATAAGAAGACTGGAAAGGGAATATAATATAAATATCCATACCTTGGATGATTTACTNAAGGTGCTCGATTCGTCGTTCGAAAGAAGAATAAAGGAAGGNATAGTAGGTGTAAAAACTGTTTTAGCCTACAATCGGATTATCCGCTATGAGAGGACGACCAAATATCAAGCTGAGCAGGTATTCAATCGCATCTTTGATCATCTGGGAGAAGGAATCTCCTGGAAAGAAGCCCGACCCTTGCAAGATTTTCTGATGCACCAGGTCATTCAACGGGCCATCGAAGCAAAGCTCCCTATTCAGATTCATACCGGTTTTCAAGAAGGAAATGGCAACATTATCACTAACTCTAATCCTACTCATCTGGTAAATCTTTTCATCCAATACCCTCGGGCTACCTTTGATATCTTCCATGCCTCTTATCCTTATACAGGTGAGTTCATTACCCTGGCCAAAAATTTTCCTAATGTCTACGCTAATTTGTGCTTCATGTATGTAATCTCTCCCTATGCTGCCAGAAGAACTCTCTCTGAATTGATCGAGACGGTTCCCTCCAACAAAATCTTTGGATTTGGAGGCGATTACCTAATTGTGGAGGGAGCCTATGCCCAGGCCAAAATAGTTCGGGACAATGTCAGCCGGGTTCTGGCGGAAAAGGTAGAGGAGGGCTATTTCTCTCTTTCCGAGGCTCTTGAGTTTGCCCGACGAATCCTGAGAGACAATCCCTTGGAGGTTTTCAATATTTGTTCCGCTTGAACCGTGAAGATTGTATACAAACGCAGCTTAAAGCCTGCGGCTACCATGGTCTCTTTGTGCAACTTTTCCTGGTTCAATGTCAAATGTTGAGACCTGACCCCATTTGATTTCGGTGGAGCCAGCGTCCCAGATAAACAAAAGGGGTGTCAACGGCAGCAATGAGCCATTTGAAGAGATAAGTGGTGAGAAAAATTTGCCAAAAAATCTCTAGGGGGTATTTTCCCCAGAAAGCCAGAAAGGTAAATATAGTAGTATCAATCAATTGGCTGACCATAGTGCTGGCGTTATTCCTTAGCCAGAGGTGTCTACCCCGGGTTTTATCCTTCCAGAAATGGAAGGCCCAGATATCGTGATGTTGACTGATTAAGTAGGCGGTTAAACTGGCCACTACTATTCGGGGCATTAAATTAAAAATTTGGGCTAAATGGGGCTGGATAGTATCACTGACATCCGGCTTAAATCTTATGGCAAACTGCATGGCTATAGTGGCAGAGATTAAAGCGAAAAACCCGAGCCAGACTCCTTTCCGAGCCGCCTTTTTCCCATAAAATTCACTCAATATGTCTGTGGAGAAGAAAATACTGGCATAAACAATATTTCCCAGGGTGGCCACCAGTCCAAAAAGCTCTACTGTAACCAGTACCTGGATGTTGCAGACGATGGTTCCTACCACAATCATAGTATAGAGTCCCAATTTTCCCCAAAGCCGAAAAGCAAGCAGGGCAAGACTCAAATCAACCAGAATAAATGCGATCCAGAGAAATTCGTTGAACATTTTTCTTCCTTGATGGTTACCTATTCTGCCACAGTTTGGGGATGAGGGCAAGTGGTTTATTCTCTTGACAATAACAATATTTTTATTATAATAAAGTTTCAGTTTAAAAATGTTTTCAAATACAATATTTTCATTGTCTAAGAGTTTGAATAGAGGACAAAGTGAAGGACAAAAGAATTGAGGAATATGCGGAAGAGTTAGGTGAGCTTATTCCAACTATTGCCAGAGCCATTCATACTGAGACTTCTCCGGAGGTAGTCCGCCAGGTGTTCGACATTGACGTCTCTCCTCCCGAATTTTTTGTTTTATCCTACTTACCAGCGGAGAGAGAACCAAATATGTCCGAGATTGGTGGAGCTCTTTCCATTGATTTTAGCACTCTTACCCGTCTGGTTAACAAACTGGTAGACAAATCATTGGTGGAGAGACGGTCTGATCCTCAGGATCGACGGGTGGTCAGAGTGAGGCTCACCGAGCGGGGGAAAGAGATTATGCTGATGGTTGAAAAAGAAAAGAAGCGAAGGATTGTCTCCATTCTCAGGCGACTGAGTAATGAGGAAATAGAGAGTCTCTTAAGGATTATGAGAATCATTCACGATAGAATTAATGTGAATCAGACCTGAGAACATATAGAAATAATTTTTTTTGGAATTATGATTTAATCTAAGAAAAAGGTAAAAAATGAAAGTTAAGGGGTATTTGGCAGTATTAACCGTGATTAGTACATGTTTTGTCTCTTACGGGTATTGCCAGAGTATCAATTTGCCGGAAGCTATAGATATAGCCCTAAAGGACAACCCACAGATACTTATGACCCAGGAAAAAGTGAGAGAAACTGAGCAAGCAATGAAGGAAGCTTTTGCCGGATACTTTCCTCTGCTGAGTTTGCAGGGAAATTACACTCATCTGGGAGAGCCTCCCAAAGTGCACATTCCTGATTGGGGAGACCTTGAAATTGGAGCACAAGACACCACTGCTTTTTCTCTCTCTCTTACTCAGCCACTTTATACCGGCGGTCAGCTTAGCTTAGCTAACCAGCAGGCTAAGTTAAACTACCAGGTAGCCAGAGAGAATCTGAAGAGTACGCAAAGTGAGATAACCTTCCAGGTAAAACAAAGTTTTTACTCCATTATTTTGGCTCAGGAGAACCTTCAGATAACGAAACAAGCTCTTGGTCAAGCCGAGGCTCATTTACAGATAACAGAGTCTTTCTATCAGTCCGGAAGAGCTTCACGATTTGACTTGTTGAGAGCTAAAGTAGAAGTGGCCAAGTTTAAGCCTGAGGTGATACGAGCCAAGAATGATTTAGCTTTGGCTAAGGAGAGTTTAGCCATTTTGTTATCCCAACCCTCGTCCTTAGAGATTGAGGGAAAGTTAAAATTTGAACCCGGACTTCTAAGCTTAGATGAAGCTCTACAAGCTGCTTTGGTTTGCAGAAGCGATTTAAAGAGCTTGCGCCTTCAGGAAGATATGGTTAGCTTATCTATCCGGATAACCAGGGCGGCAAACTTGCCTTTCCTTTCCTTGCTGGGAAACTATGAATATACTGCAAGTGGGGGGAGGGAGTGGGAGAATGACTGGAATGTTAACCTGGTATTAGGCTTTACTTTGTTTGATGCGGGTAAGAACAAAGCTCAGGTAGAACAAAGAAGGTCACAAGTAAGACAAATGCAACTGGCCATTAAACAATTGAGAGAAGGCATCCAGTTAGAAGTAAAACAAGCCTTCTGGAATATACAGGCTGCCAAAGAATCTATAGTTGCCCAAGAACAAAGTATTCAACAGGCAGAAGAAGCTTTGTCTATTGCGGAGGCAAGATACAAAAGTGGAACTATTACTCAGGTAGAGGTACTGGATGCACAGTTTGCTTTGACTAGTGCACGATTGGGTTATACCGGTGCTCTGTATGATTATAATTTGAGCCGGGCAAATCTGAACAAAGCAATGGGAAGAATACAGTCCTGAAATTTCCTAGAAGCTAAATAAGGAAAATAGACCGTATGAAAAGGAGGATGGAAAACATGAAAGGGAAAATTATATTGTTGATGGTATTCAGTTTGATTCTTTCGGGCGTAGGCGGAGTTTTTGCTCAGGCCGAGGAGACTACTCCGGCAGAAGCTAAGGCAACAAGCAAAACTGTCCAGGAGATATCCCTTACTGCTGACATAGCTCCGGTGCGGCAGGTGCAGATAATGCCCAAGGTGAGCGGAACTCTGGAGGAGATTTTCGTGGAATTGGGAGACAAAGTGGAAAAGAACCAGGTTATAGCTAAAATTGACTCCAAAGATATTACTCTTCAGGTGAAGCAAGCCGAGGCTGTTTTAATCTCTGGCCGGGCTAATTACAGAAAAGCTAATTCATTAGTCAAGATAGAGGCTGAGACTAACTTCAAAAGAGCAGAAACTGCTTTTAATGCTGCCCAGGCTCAGCTGGATATGATAGAGGCCACGGCTGAGACAGAGTTTTTTACCGGGCTTCAACAAGCTCAGGCCGCTTTAAAAATAGCTCAGGCTAATTTGACCAAGACTGAGGAAGGAGCCAGGCCAGAGGAAATTCAACGAGCCGAGGCTGCTTATCAACAAGCTCTGGCTAATTTTCACAATGCGGAAAAGGACTTGCAAAGGGCGGAGGATGATTACAATCGGGGAGCCATGCCCGAACAGATATTGGATAAAACAAAGCTTGGTTTTGAAGTTGCTCAGGCTCAGCTTGCTTCAGCCAAGGCAAATCTTGAGCTTATCAGAAAAGGAGCCAGGAAAGAAGATATACAGATGGCTGAAGCTCAAGTCCAGCAAGCAAAAGCAGCATTAGAAAATCTGGAGAAATTAAGAGAAGCTAAGAGTTGGGAGGTAAAAACTGAGGGAACCCAGACCCAATGGGAAAATGCCAGATCAGCTTTGGAGTTAGCCAAAACATCCTGGGAAGACAAGTTGTGGGAAGGAGATGTTCAGTTGGCCGAAGCTCAGGTCCAGCAGGCAGAGGCAGCTTTAGAACTGGTCAAATCCCGCCTGGAGGACTGCACCATAAAATCTCCCATTTCCGGTATTATTAGTGGACGCTTTGCCGATGAGGGATCTCTGGTGGGACCAGGACAACCTCTGGTATCGATAGTGGATATAAGTTCGGTGAAAATCATTCTCCATATCGGGGAGGAAAATCTGAACAAGGTATTACTAACTAAAAAGATAGTTGTAACTATTGAGAACTACCTGGATCAGGCATTCACTCCCCAGGAAATTAATATCAGTCCCACTATGGATCCACTAAGCAGAAAGATAAAAGTTGAGGTCAAAATACCTAATCCTGATCTTCGGATCAAGCCGGGAATGTTTGCCCGCATCAAGCTTATTCTGGAGGAGGAAGAATAACCAATGAATCTCTCCGGGCTAGCCGTTAAAAGACCGGTTACTTTCCTTATGTTATTCATAGCTCTGGTAGGAATAGGAGTGGTGGCTTATGTTGGGTTGAAAATGGACCTTTTCCCTCAGTTAGAGCTTCCCATGGTGGCGGTGATCACTCAATATTCTGGGACATCACCGGAGGATATAGAATCCTTGATTACCAGACCGATAGAGGAAGGAGTGGCCAGGGTGCAGAATCTGGATACTCTTTCGTCTCAATCCAGGGAGGGCATCTCTTTGGTTATAGCTGAATTTGCCTGGGGGACGGGTATGGATGTGGCTGAGCGACACGTAAGAGAAAGTATAGATCTCATCAAAGCGAGACTTCCCGATGAGGCAGAGGAGCCTCTCATTTTTAGATATGATCCCACCATGATGCCGGTTATGGTAATAAGTGTGTCTGGAAAAGAGGACTTAGGTGAACTGAGATACCTAGCTGAGAATGAGATAGAACCTCGCCTGGAGAGAATTGAAGGAGTAGCCTCTGCAAGTACTATGGGAGGGGAAGCCAGGGAAATTCAGATTCAGACAGATAGAGAGAGGTTAACTGCCCGGCGAATTACCCTGGGGCAACTAATGGATGTGGTGAGAAGGGAAAATGTGGTAATTCCGGCCGGCACTATCGAGGAGGAAGATACTGAGTATACCATAAGAACTCTGGGAGAGTATACCAGTGTGCCGCAAATTGCTGATACCGTGGTGATCTACCAAAATGGGGTCCCCATCTACGTGAAGGATGTGGCCAAGGTTGTGGATGGAGCTCGAGAACAAAGGCAGATCACCCGGGTGAACGGTAAGCCGGCTGTGGTAATCAGTATAAACAGAGCCTCCGGGGCCAACACTGTGGATGTTTCCAGACGGGTTCTATCTGAACTTAAAGGGATTGAGAATTCGCTCAAGGGGATAGACCTGTCCGTCATTATGGAACAGGCTCAAATAATCGAAGAATCTATGAATAACCTGTTGAGAACCATCATCCTGGCGGTAGTTCTGTCGGGAGCGATACTACTGGTATTTCTTCGCAACCTCAGGGCTACCCTAGTGGTTCTGATTTCCATACCGGTTTCTATTATCACTACTTTTGTGGCCATGAATCTGGCCGGCGTGACCATGAATATTGTCTCCATGGGTGGACTGGCTCTGGGAGTAGGTCTTTTCGTGGATAACTCCATTGTGGTTCTGGAAAGTATATTCCGTCACCGGGAGAGAGGGGAACCAGCACATCAAGGAGCTATTATTGGCTCCTCAGAGGTAACTACCGCCATCACGGCCTCTACCCTGACCACCATCTGTGTCTTCTTCCCCATAGTGTTTGTTTCCGGAATAGCCGGTCAGATTTTCCGGGATATGGTTCTTACCGTGACCTTTTCTCTAGTGATTTCCTTGCTTGTGGCTCTTACGCTGGTTCCCTTAGTATCATCACATATTTTGCACCTTGGTAATTCTCAAAGTAAGGGTTTAGCTTACTCTTTGGGTGGGTTGATTGAAAAAGGCATTTTTATCTATGAGAAGATGCTCAACTGGTGTCTCACTCACCGAAAATTGGTTTTGGCTATAGTGGGAGGACTTGGTGTTCTCAGTCTATTTGTTATGGTCAGGTTTGTGGGAGTCTCGTTCATGCCGGAAATGGATACTGGATCAATCAATATAAATATAAAAAGACCGGTGGGAACAACCTTGGGGGAAACTGATAAGACTTTTCAAAAAGCCGAGGAGATAATAAGAGAAGAAGTTCCCGAGTTAAAGACTATTTACGCTCAATTAGGAGCGGGAGCCGGTTTCTTCGCTCTTATGAGTGAAGGCTCCCATGCTGGCAGCATCCAGTTAGACCTGGTAGACAGAAATAAGCGGAAAAGATCTACCCAGGAAATCGAGAGTCAACTACGCATGGCCCTCTCATCTGCTCTACCGGAAAGTAAGGTGGAATTCACAGCCGGTATGCAGGCCGGAGGAATGGGAAGTACTACCGACGCCGACATAGAGGTCTATGGTCACGATTTGAGTCAACTTCAGCAGTTGTCTCAACAAATAACAAAAGAGGTAGAAAAGGTACCTGGAGTAGTGGATGTCACGAGTAGTCTGGAAGAGGAAGGTCGTCCCCAACTTAGCCTGGAGTATAACCGAGATAAGCTATATGACTTTGGCCTTTCCACCTATGCAGTGTCTCAACTAATTAAAACAGCCATTCAGGGATCGGTTGCCTCTCAGTATAGAGAAAAGGGAAGGGAATACAATATTCTGGTAAGGCTGCAAGAAAAAGACCGGGCCAAGGTCGAGGATTTAGGGAAAATGGAAATACTTACTCCCGGGGGAGCATATGTGAAATTGGCCGATGTGGTGGATATAAATCATGTGCGGACTCCCCTGAGCATAGAAAGAAAAGGACAGCATCGAATGGCTGATGTGTCCTTCCGGGCGGTGGGAAGGTCTTTAGGAGACGCCTTGAGCGATGTTGAAACCAGGATTTCTAAGATTGACTTTCCTTCTGATTTTCGCTGGGAAATAGGGGGAAGTGGCGAAAATATGCGTCAGTCTCTGACCTGGCTGGTTTATGCCTTAATAATAGGAATGATATTAGTATATATGGTCATGGCCTCTGAGTTTGAGTCTTTGAGAGATCCTTTTATTATGTTTCTTACTATTCCTCTATCTTTGACAGGAGTGATCTGGATGTTATTTCTAACCAGAACAACTCTAAGTATAGTCTCTATGATCGGAATAATAATGTTGATGGGAATTGTCATCAACAACTCCATTGTCCTGGTTGATTACACCAATCTTTTGCGTCAAAGGGGAAAGAGCATCTCTGAGGCAGTAAGAGAAGCCGGAAGAATTAGATTTCGTCCGGTACTGATGACTGCTTTGACCACTATTTTAGCTATGATTCCCTTAGCCTTACAGATAGGATCGGGAGCGGAAAACTGGGCTCCCATGGCTCGCTCGGTCATTGGAGGGCTACTGGTAGGAACACTTATCACCCTGCTCATAATTCCAGTAATTTATACACTTTTTGAGGAAAGAAGAGAAAAAAGGAAAGTCAGAGAATAAGGAAAGGGTGGCGAAAAATGTATCTTTTTTTTATTGTTTATGAGGATGTACTCGATGGAGAGGTAACTTCTGTTTTGGATAAGCTTAAGCTGAATAGATATATTAAGTGGGATAAGGTGAAAGGTGAATGGAAGGAAAAGCATATGGGTACCCATATCTGGCCCGGAGAATACCATACGGTTCTGGCCATGGTAAAGGAAGAAGAAACCGACAGACTAAAAGAAGAGGTAAAGAAAATTCAACAAAAATTCTCTGCCGATGAGATCTGGAGCTGGATAGCTTCTTTAGAAGAAACAATATAGATAGTGGAAACGAGACCTGCAGGTCATTTCATCCTACCAAGAAGTGAGCCTATACCGTCTTCTTATCTGCGCACCATATGAAAATAGAATATTGAAGTTCCCGAAAAGCCAGTCTTTCTTGAAAAGGAAAATTACCGTCGAGGATTTTTGTTTCTATTTACCTCTTACCGACCAGATATTTATCAGCAAAAATATAACCTTCCTCAAAATCTTTTTCTAAGGTTATTCGATCTTCCATTGCGGCCTTCCGAAAAGCGTAAGCAAAAGCGACCATTTCTCTCCTGGCCTTGTCCTTTATTTTGTCCACGTTATAGCTGACCGCCCTTGGTATGGTTATCCCGGCAAAAAATATGGCCGCGGCCACTACCAGCAAAGCAATGATAATACCTACACTTGCCCAGTTTGCTTTCATGTTTTTTCCTCCTTAGCTCTTTTGATTTTTCTCACGCCGTATTTCCCACTTAGGTAGATTACCTTCATTTTATTCCTGTTTGCCATTGTGTCAAACTAAATTGATTTTTACTAATCTAATAAGTTTCTCTAAAAGTGACATTTAAAGGAGCTTTGGGTATCTCAAAGGAAACCTTTTTTTGGCCAGGAGAAAAATAAAGTTTTCTTATAAAATTTGCCCAGTCAAAAAACTAAAGACCGAGCTCCACCAAAGCAAGAATTAGTCAAAAAGCTTGACCAGGTTTCCTTTTAGATTTGCGACCCCTTTTGAGCAGCTAAAAGGGCTTTCTTAACTATGAGTTTTATCATGTTGGCGGCATGATGAAGAAGTGAGTCTCTCGATTCCCGGTTTATTTTCATGGAGGCCCAGCAGGGGTAATAATGGTGGAAAAGTCCTGCTTTTCCTTCGGCTTCCGTAATTTTCACCCCTATGAGTTTTCTGACAATAAAACGAGTGGAACCACAGGAAGCTTCTCTTCCAATGACTATCTGTGCGATCTTATCCTCACTACAGCTAACGGTGAATTTTGGTTTTCCGAAGTGCCTGGCAAACGATCTTATGTATTCATCTTTACTGGCCTTTTCAGTCAGGGAACAAAAGGGCATGGGAAAGGCACAGTTTATCCCGGACTCTTGCAGCTCCTTTTTTATCTGGTTTTTTAGGCCTAGAGGGAACCAATCTTGATTGTCCACCGGAGCAATAACTGCCTTGGCACAAGACAATCTAACCAGGCTGGGAAGTAATTCACCCACTCCTGGATTCTCACCCAGAGCAATAAGAAGATCTGCGGAAGGTAGAGTCTCAGGCAAAAACTCCTCAGGCTCTTCAATAATCAGGGGTAGCTGAGATGGGGCATTCCAGATAGCAATTTTCCAATCTGCCGGACAGTAAGTGCGAATGTTCTCTACTATGCGTTGGCCATAATTTCCCTGGACTATCAAGAGGATTTTCATATTTTTTTCTCCGGATTTTTCTAAGTAACAGGACTTGGCAAACACAATAATCTCAAGTAAAATAGATTATAATATTCTATGGGGAAAAACTATTTTTGGCAAGGTGGATGTTTCTTCGGCAAAAATCCTGGGATAAAGGGGAAATCTTTTTTGGCCAAGATAAAGTGGTAGGTTACGGCTACCTTTGTGAAAGATATTACGAGAAACAAATGAATAAAGAGGAGAAACAGTTTGCCTAATGTTCTTTCAGGGGTGAAACGATTTCCGGTACTGGTAACGGATGTAGATGGGACCCTTCTTAATTCAAAAGGAGAACTTTCCTCCTTTACCAGAAAAACATTGAGTCAGTATCTTGAGCGGGGTGGCCGCATCATTCTGGCGACCGGAAAGCTCTATGCAAGCATAGAGGGAGTGTGTCAAGAGCTTTTCCTAAAGGACTGGCAAATTACTGGAAATGGTGCTGTTCTGGTTGATCCGACAACAGGAAAAAAACAGGTAAGCTCGTGCTTGGATGGCCTTGAGGTAAAAAATATTGAGGCTATCTTGAGCAAAATGCAGGTTCCTTTTGTATATTATCAGCCAGAGACGATTCTTTATCGAACAGGATTACTCAGTCCGAAATATGTGAAGATTCTCCACAAATTTGGGGAAGATTACGTAAAACCAATAAAGGCAGATTTTTCCGAAAACGTCACTGAGGTCATTAAGATTCTTTCCTTTGTGGCCAATATTGCTGATTTAGAAATAGAAAAAAAGTTGCGAAAGATGATTTCTCAGGCTTGTCCCGGAGTGAGGATAATACGGACAACCTCGCGTTATCTCGAATATATGAACAGAGATGTCTCCAAAATTCAGGGTTTAAAGAGAATTTTAGGGGAACTGGGAATAGGAATGGAGTTAGTCATTGCTTTTGGTGATGAGGAGAATGATCTAGAGCTACTCAAATCAGCCGGTATTGGTGTAGCTATGAAAAATGCTTCTCTCCGAGTCAAAAGGGCAGTTAGCTATGTTACCAACAGCAATGATGAAGATGGAGTAGCCCGTTTCTTGAGCAATTTTCTTTTCCACGGTTCTCAAGAAAATGGGCGACTTCAGTTCACGTAGGTAGTGCCTCGCTGGCTCGGTAAGAACTACGGACAAAAGGTCCAGAAGCAACAAAACTAAAGCCTAATTGGGAGCCGATTTTCTTATATTCCGAGAACTTTTCTGGAGGGATGAATTGTTTTACCGGAAGATGAGAGGAGGAGGGTCTTAGGTACTGTCCCAAAGTGAGAATATTGCAGTCCGCCCGGCGTAGATCTTCCATTACTTCGATTAGTTCAGAGAAAGTCTCACCCAGTCCAACCATCAAACCTGATTTGGTATAAAGGTAAGGGGCTATTTCCTTAACTCTCTTGAGAAGCTCGATTGACCGTAAATAATTGGCTCCCGGCCTTACTTCCGAATAAAGACGAGGGACAGTTTCCAGGTTATGGTTGAGAACGGTAGGTTCAGCCTGAATTGCCGTTTTCAGTGAGGAAAGAGAACCCTGAAAATCAGGAATCAAAATTTCAATTTTTATATTCCGGCCATTAATTTTCCTGATTTTCTCAGTGGTTTGGGCAAATTGGCTGGCTCCTCCATCTTTTAGGTCATCCCTGGTTACCGAAGTTATCACCACGTATTTTAGACCTAATATCTTCACCGCTCTGGCCACATTTTCCGGCTCTTCAGGATCGGGAGACAAAGGAGTTTTGTGCTCCACGGCGCAAAAACGGCAGTTTCTGGTACATCGATTTCCCAGAATCATAAAAGTAGCTGTTTTCCAGGAAAAGCATTCCCCAATATTGGGACAATGAGCTTCTTCGCAGACAGTGTGCAGAGAAAAGGAACGCAAAAGAGAAGTCATTTGCTCGACTATTTGTGCTCGGGGAGCTCTTTTTTTAATCCAGAGGGGCAATCTGGTCATTTCTTAATTCCTTTTGTTTAAGTAGCCATAATTTCATTGAGTCGGTAGAAGTCAAGATTCAGAGCTTTCTCTTTTTCCCAGGCTGTCTCCAAAGGAGATATAACTATTTTGTCATTGATTATTCCCACCATTTTTTTTCGTTCTCCTCTAAGTAGAGTCTCCACGGCCGCTGCTCCTAATCGAGTGGCCAGGATTCTATCCACTGCCCCGGGAGGTCCCCCTCTTTGAATATGGCCCAAAACTACCACTCTCATCTCGTAATTAATTTTTTCCCTAATTTTCTGAGCGATGTCGAAAGCACCACCAGCTTCGTCTCCCTCGGCAACTATAATTATGCTGCTGGACTTGCCCCGCTGGCGGCCTTTTTTTAATTTGCTACATACCTCATTCAGATTGGTTTCTATTTCAGGGACAAGGATATCCTCGACTCCTCCAGCTAATCCGGACCAGAGGGCGATGAAACCAGAAGTTCTTCCCATTACTTCAATGATAAATAATCTGTCATGAGAGGTAGCTGTATCCCTTATTCGGTCAATTGCCTCCAGAGCAGTGTTGACGGCGGTCATAAATCCTATACTGAAATCAGTTCCGGCAAGGTCGTTATCAATAGAGCCCGGAATTCCCAGGCAGGGAATACCCCATTTACTATCCAGGACCAGAGCACCGTGGAAAGAACCGTCGCCTCCAATAATAATTAAAGCATTTATTCCGGCTTTCTTTAGGTTCTCTACGGCCTTTTTTTGTCCCTGGGTGGTTTTGAAAAAGTCGCTACGAGCAGTTTTTAAAATGGTTCCTCCCCGCTGAATAATCCCACTTACCGAATTTGCTTTTAGTTTCCTGATTTCACCCTCGATAAGACCAGTATATCCTCGGTAGATACCCATTACTTCTAAATTGTGATATATGGATTTTCTTACTATGGCCCGGATACAAGCATTCATTCCCGGAGAGTCACCTCCACTGGTAAGTATTCCTATTCTTCTAATTTTTAAATTGGTATTATCTGATATATGCATGGCGCGTCCTTTTTGCCCAACCTGGTTTAGGATAGCATCTCTCGAGGTATAGGAATTTATAAGTTATTCCCGGGCGACTGAAGTCACCCCTACCCAGGAGTAATAGTTTAGATTTCATAAAGGTAGCCGCAACCTTTAGCCTCCCATTTTCTTAAAAATAAATCCAGAGATAATAAAAATTCATTCTGATTATATCAGGGCTTGAGAAAATTTGCAAGACCAGAACCGTTTCTACTACTTAACAAAGATGGGGAATTTACTATAATACGGCAGGGTAGCAAGGCTAAATTTAATCAACAGATAAGGAGTTTAAATTAGATGTCAGTATCCAGGACTAACGGCGAGCGATATCACTTGGGAGAGCAGAGAAGGCTGAAGTTAAAAAGAGTGGATTATACCAATGACCTTAATCCTCAGCAACTGGAAGCGGTGACTGCTGAGGAAGGTCCCATTTTGGTTATTGCCGGAGCCGGGAGTGGAAAGACCAGGACAGTGACTTATCGAGTGGCCTGGCTTATTGAATCAGGAGTAGCCCCGGAACGCATTCTCCTGGTTACTTTTACCAACAAGGCAGCCAGGGAAATGCTCCACCGAGTGGGGCTTCTTGTTTCCGGAGAAGCTCGAGGAATTTGGGGAGGAACCTTCCATCACATTGGCAACCTTGTCCTCAGGCGCTACGCTCATCTTCTGGGTTATCAAAATAACTATACCATCATGGATCGGGAGGACACTAAAGATCTCCTGGAGATGTGCCTGGGTGATTTGAACATTAATACCAGGGAGAAAAAATTTCCTGGAGGAGCGGTACTCTCTAGTATCGTTAGTTTTTCTGTTAATACTCAGAGTGAAATTGAGAAGGTAGTAGAGAAAAAGTACCCCTTTTTTCTTGAGCTGAGCAAGGAGATAATTAAGGTAGTTGCCCAGTATAAGAGGCGCAAAGAACGGATCAATTTGATGGATTATGATGACCTTTTGTACAACTGGAAAAGGTTACTTCTTGAATTTCCTCCAGTGAGAAAGCTTTATTCAGAGAATTTTCTTCATATTCTGGTTGATGAGTACCAGGATACCAATAGGATTCAAGGAGAAATTATTGATTTACTGGGGGAGTATCATCATAACGTAATGGTAGTTGGCGATGACTCTCAGAGTATCTATTCTTTTCGGGGGGCTAATTTTGCCAACATAATCGATTTTCCCAAAAGGTATCCCCAAGTAAAGTTGTACAAACTGGAGATTAATTATCGAAGTTCCCCGGAGATACTGGATCTTACTAATTGCATCATTGCTGCCAACGAAAGACAATTTCCTAAGGTGCTTCAGCCAATGAGGAAAAGTCAATCCAGCCCAGCTTTAGTACCCCTAAGAGATACTTCTCAACAAGCTCGGTTTGTGGCTGAGCGCATCCTGGAACTTATAGATGAGGGGAAATCTCTGGGTGAAATAGCCATTCTCTATCGTTCTCATTATCATTCTCTGGAAGTGCAGATGGAGCTTGTCCGACGGGGAATTCCTTACCGGATACGCTCCGGTCTGAGATTTTTTGAGAAGGCTCATGTAAAAGATGTTATTTCTTACTTGAAGATAATAGTTAATTCTCGAGATGAACTGGCCTGGAAGCGGGTTTTAAAAATTCTGCCGGGAATAGGTAATGTTATTGCTGACAAGATCTGGAAATATATCTCCCAGGTTGATGATGTTTTTCAGGTAATTTGCTCTAAGGAAATACTCTTTCTTTTCTCTCACCGCACTACCCCCGAATGGTCAAAGTTAGTCGAAGATTTGTCTAGACTTCAATCATCCGAATTTACCAATAATCCGGCCGGACTTATTGAAATAACTCTTCAGGGAGAATACAAGTCCTATCTACGGAGAAAATATCCGGACTGGGAGGAAAGAGAAGAGGATCTAAAGCAGTTGGGTAATTTTGCCCGGCAATACACCTCAACAAGGTCCTTTCTTAGCGAACTCGCTCTCCTGGGTACAGTTGAGTCGGAAACCGTAATCCTAGGAGGAGAGGAAGACAAAGGTGTTATTCTGAGTACTATTCATCAAGCTAAAGGTCTTGAGTGGTCAGTAGTTTTTATAATCTGGCTGGCTGACGGACGTTTCCCGACTGCTCGTGCTCTAAAATCTCTTGATTCAGTGGAAGAGGAAAGAAGACTGCTTTATGTAGCGGCTACCCGGGCTAAAGATGAGCTCTATCTGTGTTATCCAATCATTGGAGGAAGCTGGAAGCAGGCGACCATAATGAAGCCTTCTCGTTTTATTCGGGAGTTGGATAAAGATACTTATGAGGAGTGGATTGTGGATGAAGAAGTAGATAGATTACTTAAGGAAATTGAAAAGGGCGAGTTCTATTTAGATTGATTTTGGAGGTAGCGGAGGAGGCGTCTTGACAAATATCGAGTAAAGTCTAGAATATAAAAGTTAGGTGAGAGCCGATAAAAGTAATCTATTCCAGGATAAGGCACAAAGTCAGGGGTTATTTAGGAAAGGGTCGGGTTAACCTAG